>CAYHQU010000050.1:0-6514 GCA_964358955.1 uncultured Gammaproteobacteria bacterium
GGTGAATTATTTTATTAGTTATCTGTCGGCGTCGTTTTGTAGTTATAAGGTTATTTTAATTTAATAATTCCTTAATTTTTTCCGTTTCTTTTTCCCAACTAAACTCTTCCAGCGCGCGGTGCTGACCTTGGAGGCCGAGGCGCTGGGCTAAACTTTCGTCGCTTAATAATTTTAAAATTGCGTTGGTAATTTCGGCTGTGTTTTCGGGGTTAACTAAAAGGCCGGAATAGCCGTCGGCGACTGCTTCGGGCACTCCCCCGCTTTTGCCGCCGATTACGGGTTTGCCGGCCAAGTTTGCTTCAAGATAGACAATCCCAAAACCTTCAACGTCGCCGTTTTGCAATTCTTTTGACGGCATTATAAAAACATCGCAGAGTTGGAAAAGACCGGACAGTTTTAAGTCGGAGACCTCTCCGGCAAAAACTACATTACTTTGAAGATTTAGTTTTTTGACAGCGGAGATTAAATTATTTTTTTCAGGGCCGTCGCCAGCAATTATATATACAAGATTAGGAAATTGTTTTAGGATTTCGGGTAAAGATTCAATTATTTTTTGGTGATTTTTTCGTTTAACAAGCCGGCCGACAGTCAGCAGAATTTTTTTTTCGAATAAATCATATTCATATTGGATTATTGACAGTTGTTTTTCGTTGACGGAAGGCAGCGGATTCGGGCAGGGATAGGCAACAACTATATTTTGATTTAAGACGCCGTATTGAAGGACTTTAATTTTTGTAAATTTACTATTGACAATTATTTTGTCGGCGTTGACTAAAATTTTTTTGGCAAGAATTTTTTTATGGCCGGACAGCTGATTAATATCAAGGCCGTGGCAAAAAACGCAGTAAGGAATTTTATGGAATTGTTTTAGATAGAGCGCGACGGTGCCGAGCGGCAGAATTTGGCCGACAAGAAGGTTTTTTATGCTTTCCTCGGCGACAATTTTTTTAATTTTATTGATTGCCGGCCACCAGCGAGGCCAGACAAAAAAATTTTTAGAAATTAAATCCAGTCGCAAGATTTTATACGGCTGGTTGCTGTCAAAATTGCTGGCGTTCGGTTTTTTTGGCACTAAAACCATTATGTCGCTTGACGGCAAATTGGCGCAAATATTATTATAATAAGCCGCGACGCCGCCAAGGCGCGGCGGGAAATCAAGAGTGACAAGTAGGGATTTATGCATATATTATTTGATTGATTTTATGATTGATAGAGCATCGGAAAGTTTAGCCCCTTTTAATAAGATTAGGGCGGTAAAATAGATAAGCGCGCCGAGAGGGATGACGATAAAAAGAGAAAGCGATGGCAGGGAAATATAGATTATCGCAATCATAATTATCGTTGAGATGAAAGCTTTGCCGAGAATTTTGCAGAGATTGGCAGCCGAGACAGCAATAATTTTTTGAATGCAGAACCAATCAAGCAAAAAGACAAAGATACTGGCGGCTAAAAAAGTTATGCCGGCGCCGAGGTAGGAAAATTTTGGAATTAAAATTAAATTTAAAATTATGGCCAACAGGGTCATTGCGCCGCGGTTGATGGTTGTGAATTTTTGGCGATCGCAGGCGTTTAGAAGATAGCCGGTCGGAAAAGCCAAAAAGAGAAACGGGATAGAGAGCGCCATAATTTTAAAAGTCGGAATTATGGCAAGGTAGCCCGGCCAGAAGGCGGCGACAATTTTTGGTAATAAAATTATGAGGCCGGCAGTAAGCGGCAGGCCGATGATTATAAGATAATTTAAAGCGCGCTGGAAAGTTAGGGAGAGTTTTGCGGCATCGGTTTTATAGCAGCTGCTGAAAACAGGAAAAAGGGCGGCGGCAAAAGCGGCGGGAATAATTTGTTGGAGCGAGTAGACGGTTTTGGCGGAGACAGCGTAGAGACCGACGGCGGCATCAGATGAGAGATAGCTCAACAGAATTGAGTCGGAGGTATTATAGATTTGGGTAAAAATTACAGCCAGACCGAAGGCGGGAATGATTTTTAAAAAATGGATTATTATTTTAATGTTTACGGCGGGAATGATTGATAATTTTA
This sequence comes from uncultured Gammaproteobacteria bacterium, assembly GCA_964358955.1. Lineage (GTDB taxonomy): Bacteria > Patescibacteriota > Patescibacteriia > Buchananbacterales > GWA2-38-13 > CAYHQU01. Next base: position 2,035 of record CAYHQU010000050.1, read on the forward strand.
GTTTAAAAATTATGAGAGCGCTTGAAAAAATAAAATTAAAGACGGCGGCAGAGACAAGAGCTAAAATCAAATATTTTAGCTCGCCGGTAAATTTTAGAGCGATAAAACCTAAGGTTAAAATTATAATTTGGACGATTATGGTCGCGATGCTTTCGTAAAATAAATTTTGGTAGGCGCGGAAAACACCCCAAAACGTAATTGAAAAAGCGTCAAGTAAAACGATAAAAGAGGCGAGGAAGGCAAGCGTTTTTATCTCTGCCGGCTTGCCGGAAAAAAATATCGCCAAATACATCGCAACAGCTGTTATTGCGGCCAGTAGAAGTTTTAGACCAATAACATTTTTAAGATAAATTTTTGCGTTTGCTAAATTTTTAGAAATTTCGCGAATGATAACCGGATTAAGGCCGAGGTTGACAAAAATCGCAAACAGGCCGGTAAAAGAAATTACAAAAACATATTTGCCTAAATTATTCGCCAGAAGTTGGTTTGAAATATACCAAAAATAAAAAAAGGAGAGGATTTTTTGAATTGTCAGGGCAATGGTATAATAGGATGTGTTTTGGGTGATTGATTTTTGCATACGTCGTGTAACGTGTAACGCGACCAGTTATCTGAATTTATTATACAATAAAAAAGACCCCCAGCGCAATGTGTTGGGGGCAAGAGTTTTTTCAGACGGCTTTTTTGCCGACTACAAGTTTTGACTGGCGAGAACGGCGGTTGAATTCAGCCAGCTGGCGCAGTAATTTTTTAAGCGCGGCGGCGCATTTTTTTTGCCGGACGCGGCATAGATGGTGGCGGCAGACCGGCGATATTACAGCAGAGTTTGAGTCTTTATTCGCAAAAGCGCGGCACCAGATTTTTTTCCAGGGATGAAGGGGGCAGTCGGTTTGCAAGACACCTTTGACACTTCTTGTTTTAGCGGCAATTTCTGCTTGGCAGGAATGGCAGCAGCCAGACGCGGCGATTAATGTGTATGCATTACAGAATGGACAACTATCAACTCGCGCCATAATATCCTCCTTTCTAAAGAGCTAAGTTAAAGATAACATGAGGGAGGTTTTTTGGCAAATAATATAAAAGCCGCCGAAGTAAATCGGCGGCTTTTTGTAAATATGATTTTATCTTTTCTGCCATTGCGGGGCGCGGCGGGCGCGCTTGAGCCCAGGTTTTTTGCGTTCTTTCATGCGCGGGTCCCGCTTGAGAAAACCAAGCGGTTTTAGAGTTTGGCGAAAGTTTTTATCAATTTTTAATAAAACGCGGGAGATGCCATGGCGGGCGGCTTCGGCTTGGCCGTGAGCACCGCCGCCGTTAATTTTGATGCTTAAGTTAACGGCGTTTAGCTGGCCGACTTTTTTTAGGGGCGCAACAACCATATTTTGATAGAGAAGTTGGGGAAAATATTGTTTATAGTCCTTGCCGTTTACTAAAATTTGGCCGTTGCCGGATTTAAAAAGACGGATGCGGGCGATAGAAGTTTTGCGGCGGCCAACGGCAAAAAGATAATTATGTCTAACTGTTTTTTTAGATTTAACTTCGGTTTTTTCAATATTTGAAGATGGTGTCATATTTATTTGCTAATTTTTAGACGCTTCATCATTGCATTGCGATGTTTGTTTTTAGGGAGCATGCTGAAGACGGCAATTTTTATAATTTTTGCCGGATCTTTTTTAAAAATTTCGGAATAATTTTTTATTTTCAGGCCGCCGGGATAATTTGAATGGGTAAAATAATTTTTAGAAAACATTTTTTTGCCGGTAACAACGAGTTTTTGGGCGTTGATAATTTCAACAAAATCGCCGATGTCTTGGTAGCGGTTAAATGCCGGTTTGTGCTTGCCTAAAAGCAAAGTAGCGACTTTAGAAGCCATGCGGCCCAGGCGTTCGTTAGCGGCGTCAATTTTATGTATTTTTCGGTCCATATTATTTTTTAGATTTTTCCGGAGCAGGCGCCGGGGTTAGGTTTATAAATTCTATTTGCGCCATTTCCGCGCCGTCGCCTTGGCGGGGGCCGAGCTTAGTAATCCGGGTATAGCCGCCTTTATTATTTTTAAATCTCGGGCTTAAGACATCAAATACTTTATTGACCGCTTTTTTTAAATATAATTTTTGAAGTAGAAGCCGGCGATTGGCTAAGGTATTATTTTTTCCGACAGTTATGATTTTTTCAACATACGGCCGCGCAAATTTTGCTTTGGCTTGGGTGGTTTTTATTTTTTCGTACAATATTAAATTTGTCGCCAAACTTTTTATTAGGGCAATTCTGGCGGCAGAGCCGCGGTTAAGTTTTTTTCCTTTTTTTAGATGCCTCATATTTTAAGGTAGAAGAATGGTGAATATCAGGTTTTGGTTGGCTTGTAATACGTTCAGTTTGGTTTACTTTTAAAATTATTTAGCGGTTTTTTTGGTTTTTTTTGCTTTTGGCTTTTTTCCAGGTTTTGTTTCTTTTGCTTCTTTTCCCAGAGTTTCGGGCTGCTCTTGTTTTAGTTCTACCGCAGCTTTTTCGGCCTCGGCCGTCTCAACAGTTTCGGCAACTTTTTTTGATTTAATTTCTGGTTTTTTTTCAGAATTATTTTTTATAAAATCAAAATTATCAATGAGAAATTGAGCGGATTCATGAAGGGCTTGTTCAGGGGTAATCGTGCCGTCGGTTTCAATGTTTAAAGTTAATTTATCCCAATTTGTCATTTGGCCGACACGAACATTTTCAACATCAAAGCCGATTTTTTTAATCGGCGAAAAAAGAGAATCAACGGCAATCATGTTGACTTCAAGCTCCTCGCCTTCGCGGGATTCGGCGGTTTTGTAGCCGCGGCCGGGCGCGACGATTAGTTCTAGGTTAAGCTCCGCTTTTTTGTCGGTTAGAGTTGCGAGATGAAGATCTTTGTTTATAATCTCAAGATCGGCATTGGCTTTAATGTCGCTGGCGGTAACTTCTTTTTCACCCTTAACTTTAAGCTCCAGACGGACGGGATTTTCGGAGTGAAGCTTGCAGCGCAGTAATTTTAAATTTAGAGCAATTTCCACGAGGTCTTCTTTTACATAATCTATGGTTGAAAATTCATGAGAAGTGCCTGCGAGTTTAAAACTGGTTACGGCGGCGCCGGGAAGAGATGACAGCAAGACGCGGCGCAAGGCATTGCCAAGCGTTACGCCATAGCCGGGAAAACAGGGTTCAATTACAACGGTTGCCGAATTTTTATCGGCGCCGGGGTTAATTTCAATTTTTGTTGGTAATGGAATTTTTTCCATAAATTTATTATTAATAATAAGACTAATAGCCACAAATTGAAACACAAATATTTACAAATCACATATTTACACCAATTATAAATTTACGCACTTTGTAGCCATTTGTGATTTGTAAATATTTGTAAAATATCTGCGTAGATTCGTCTATCTATTATCTTGAATAGAATTCAACGATTTGGGTCATGTCAACGTTTTGTTTAATATCTTCCGGTTTTGGCTCGCTGACAATTTTGCCTTTCATTTCCTTAACATTAAAGTTAAGCCAAGAAGGGGTTTCAAACTTTTCTAATTTTTTTAGCAGGCCGTCAAATATTTTTGATTTTGATTTTGTCGGATTGATTGTCAAAATATCTTTAACTTTAAGCTGATATGAAGGGATATTAATTTTTTTATCATTGATTTTAAAGAAGCCGTGACTTACAAGTTGGCGGGCTTGAGTTCGAGAAGCGGCTAAGCCAAAGCGGTAGACAACGTTATCAAGACGTTTTTCCAGCATGGCGGCAATAATCGCGCCGGTGTCGCCGATTTTTTTTATCGCCTTATCATAATAGTTTACAAATTGCCGCTCGGAGATACCATAAATTCGTTTTATTTTTTGTTTTTCGCGCATTTGCCGACCGTAGGCGGTCTGGCGGCCGCGGCCTTTTGGACCATGAACGCCAGGCGGATAATTCCGCCTGACAATCGGGCATTTCGGCGAATAACATTTTTCTCCCTTGAGAAATAATTTTTCGCCTTCACGCCGGCATAATTTGCATTTTTCATCAAGTTTTGCCATAAAATTATACTCTCCTTGCTCGAGGCGGCCGGCAGCCGTTATGAGGAATTGGAGTGATGTCTTTTATTGATAAAATATTTAGACCGTTGGCGTTTAAAGCGCGGACAGCGGCTTCGCGGCCGGAGCCAACGCCTTTAACAAAGACGGTGACTTCGCGAAGGCCGTAATCTTTTGCTTTCTCAATCGCTTTTCTGACAATTGATTGGGCGGCGTAGGGCGTTGATTTTTTTGGACCGCGGAAGCCAACTTGGCCAGCCGAAGACCAAGACAGAACATTGCCGTTTTGGTCGGTTAAAGTCACAATTGTATTATTATAAGTAGCTTTAATATAGGCGCAACCCGAAACTACCTGCCGTTTTATTTTTTTCTTGGCGACAGCTTTGGTTTCTTTTATCTCTTCTTTGGGAGAAGTTATTTGTTGGTTTTCTTTTGGTTGTTGTTCAGCCATATA
>CAYHQU010000051.1:0-6384 GCA_964358955.1 uncultured Gammaproteobacteria bacterium
GGCAGGCCGTTTTTTTCCAAGGGAGGTGCGGCGATGTTGCGGGCAACACTGTTTGGAATGCTGTTTTTCAGTTTGGTTTTTTGCCAGGGAATTTTGGCACAAGGGATTAACGAGCAGGATACTTTCTGCGCGGCAGAAGAAATTGTTGGAATTACCTGGGGTGATTTTTGCGGTTCTCCAGAGCCCTCCGAGATTTGCGGCATTGAATTTTCGTCAATATATTCTGATAATGAGAATAATTTCATCATTCTTTTGGAGGGAGATCGGCGGAGTGCGCCAGGACCCAGTTTGTTTGGCATCTATGCGCAAAAATTCAATAATGAAGGGGAACCGATTAGCGAAATCTTTCAAATTCAAGATAACAATGAAAAGGAAGTTTATGCGCAAGCCCCATCATTAGTCTTTAATAATGACGGTTCTTTTGTTGTCGCTTGGAATATTGATTTACTTGGAAGAAATGTTTTTGATATTTATGTTCAAAGATATAATAGAGATTGTGAAAAAATTGGAGAAAAATTTATAGTTAATACTGAAAGATTAGGGAACCAATATATGTGCAGTATAGCAAATAATAGCCGTGGAGATTTTATTTTTGTTTGGGGTAGTGATAGTCAAGAAGATGATTGCGATTTATGCGGCAGCATATACGCTCAACGGTTTGACAGAGAGGGTTTTGCGATTGGGTCAGAATTTCACGTAAATACTTATGAAATAGGATTTCAGTTTTCTCCTGATGTGGCTATGGATGAAAATGGCGTTGCCTTTATTATTTGGCATGATGGTTACGCAGGGAAACAGGATGGCCTTGATGGCGATGGTTCTGGAATTTTCGGTCAATTAATTGATAGGGAGAATAATAAAATTGGAAGTCAGGTTAGAATAAATTCAACAACGACAAAAAATCAAATAGGCGCGAGGATAAAATGGAATGAAGGTTTAGGATTTCTGGTTAGCTGGCTTAGCCACGAACGAGGCCAAATTATAGATGGTAAAAATGAATACATATTAAAAGCTCAACGATATAATGATAATGGCGAGGCGATAGGATCAGAAATCACGCTTATTGATTCCCTAAGAAGATTTTCCAACCTTGATTTTTTAGTTTTTTCATTTAGTCGAAACAATAGCGGATTGAGTATGCTGGCACATCCAATCATTTTCCCAGAAAATAACACTTATCAAATAAATATTCAAACTTATAATAATGAATTAGATCGAATAGGGGAAAATATATTGATCAGTTCTCCGCGAGGCACCCAATTTATTTATCCATCATTGACAATGAATAATGATAACGCTTTTGTCGTCTATCGGGAGGTTTTAGGTTCTTGTCGAAAACCACCCTGCTCGGTTAGCAATTTAATCAATGTGTCTAAAGTTTCTTGCGATAAACTATTTGTCAGAGGCGGAGTTAATGCAGACGGCCAGGTCAATTTGAGTGATGCGGTTTTTGTTATTTATTATCTGTTTAGGGATGGCGGAAAACCAAACTGCCTTGATGCCGCCGATATCAATGATGATGGCGCTCTTGATTTGGCCGATCCGATCTATCTGCTCAACTATCTATTTGTTGACGGCCCGGCGCCGCTGCCGCCATTTCCCGCGTCGGGTTTTGATCCGACGCCAGATAATTTGATGTGCGAGAATTGACTGGCTCTTTAATAAAGAAATACAGAAAAAGCAAGCGGTTCGATAACGCATCGGACCGCTTTTTTAATTTATGAAAAACGGTAGGCATAAATTTGAATTTGCAAAAATAACTAAGTTACCCATAAATCATTTAACGAATGTTCTCATGGTTACATTTTAGATCGTTTGATTCGCGGTCTTGACAAAATTTTTATTTGCAGTATAATGAAATATTGTCAGATGCGTAATCTGACGCTCTGGCCGCGAGAGGGTTCGCGGTAAAATAGGTCTTTAACAAGGAGAACAAAAATGAAACAGACATGGGAGGACTATGAAAGAGCCGCCGAGCATGGCCCGATGGCGTTTGCCATCAAGATTGTCATCGCCGCGGTGGTTCTTGTCGTCATCTGTTCGGCGGTTGGATATTTTTTCGGCTGGTTTGGCGAAGCGGCGAAGGTGACGCAGGAGGAGTTTGGCCCGCGGGCGTTGCTTGAGAAGTATGAATGGTTCAAGGATGCGGCAGCTCAACTGGAAAAGAAGCAGGCAGACATCGCGGTCTACGACGGTCGCATGACAGCGATGAATGAGACCTACAAAGATCTCGCTCGTCAGAGCTGGCCGCGCGAAGATCGCGAGCAGTACAACGTTTGGTCGTCCGAAGTTGCCGGTGTAAAAGCAAGCTACAATACGCTTGCCGCCGAGTACAACGCGGCGATGGCCAAGTTCAACTGGCGTTTTGCCAATGTTGGCGAACTCCCCAAGGGCGCGGACAAGCCGTTGCCTCGTGAGTTCAAGCCGTACATTGGACAGTAGCGAGAATGACGGAAGAAAGGAGAAACGAAGATGAAGAAGGCACTCGCAGTTCTCGTTACGGTTGTCGCGCTTGGTGTTCTTGCCGGGTGCGCCCCTCAATCACAGTCTGCGTCCGGTGTCAACGTGACCGTCGTGAAGGTTCCTACGGGACCGGATGGTCTAACCGCGGAACAGCGCAATATCCGCGAGCGATTACTCGAGGACAACAAGCTCGGTTCGGTGAAGCATCTCTATGTCATCTCGGCCTATAGCGGACAGGTCATCATCTACTCAACTGTTCGTGGCAAGGTGACAAGCGGCGGAAAGCGTCTCACGCCCACAACGGTCGTGGATAATTTTGGCGGTCCTGGGACGGGATTCGGTATAGACTTTAATAACAACACCATGATTACACAGGAGGTTCTTCAAGACGATGGCTCCTACGGCTCGTCCTCGGAGTATCTGTATTGGTGGGACACCAAAGGTGTATACCATCAGCACTATGTTTCCGGCGGTCAGATCGTTCATGTCTCCAACCAGCCACTCGCGGTCAAGGGGATCATCATCAATATGGAGCTCACCCAGAAACCCGAAGCCGTAAAGGCCGAGGAAGAGTAGGTCTCCCAACGAAATTTGACTCATTAACGCCTTGCACAAAAACAGCAGGGCGTTTTCTTTTTCCAAAAAAAGACAGACCGGAGGTCTGTCGGTTTTTTTGTTAAAATTTTTTGAAAGAACTTTTTTAGCAGCCATGCCGATTAAAAGCAAATTGGAGAAAACTATAAAGGAGCAGATGAAGCGGGCTTCGCACCCACCAATTTTCACAAGAACGATCAAACGGGACTTTTAAGGTAGAGATACATTTAACATCAAGGCCGGCTTTTTTAAGAAGATGCCGGCATTTTCTCCAATGTAGAAATGGATGGGCAATCAACAATACTTTGGAAATACCATGAGATCGGAGATATTTTGCAAACTGCCGAGTAACTTCTTCAGTTCCGAGGAATTTTTTTGTCTCTTGATGTTTATGAACAACAAAGTCAGGACGTATTCCGTTTTTGCGAAGCAATGCTTCAAGATAATCTTGAACAACGAGTATCGCTTTGGTTTCTTGGGTAACACGCGCAGCTATTTGCGCCAGCGCGATATTGGCTGGTCCTGGACCGTAACGAGGCGAACCGCCAAAAGAATAGACAACTACTGCTTTTTGCATTACGATTTTCATGGCGGATTTACTCCCCGGCCAAAGCGGCAATTGCCGCCTTCAGGGATTTTTTTGGCCTTGGTTTGGTTGAATTTAAAGAACGATAAGCAGCGCGGAGACAGCCAAGCGCTTTTTTGCAGACTGGGCCGCGGAAGTCGGACTCATCAATTGTTTTAAGCCAGTTGCCAATTTGTTCAATTCGTTTTTGATAATAGGCAGGACGGGAGCGTTTTTGCAGTAAATCAAAGTCATATTCTTCAAGCAGATCTTCAAGGCGGAAGATGGCGCCGGCGATTTTAATTGCCTGTAGAACGCGATTGATGCAGATTTGGGCCTGATTAGGTTTTTGTTCGGTGAAAAATTTTTCCGCCTGTTTTAAGTCGGCGCGAGCGTTGCGCGCCCAGTAGATAAAGGGACGGATAGAAAAAAGGAAGTTTAGCGCCGGCGGCCAAATAAGACAGCCGGCTTTTAGATGGCGGTTAAGGTCAGAAATCGCGTTTTGAATCCATTGACGCAGATTTTCAAGAGCTTCCTGGCGGCCTAAGAAGCGCGGGAGCCAAGCATAGATGCCGGTCAGCCGTTCAACAAGCCGGTCAATAACAGCAGTAAGCCGCGCGGCGATCATTCCGACATTGAAGCGTCCTTGTGAGTCGCGCAGAGGCAGAATAAAAATCAGTTTTTCGCGAGCTTCTTTAAGTTCGGGTTTTTTGGCGTTGGCTAAGGCCGCGGCAGCTTGGCGCAGAGCTGATTTGAATGCTTTAATATCTTGAATTTCAGGGTTGGCTAAGGTTAGCTCGGCGCGGAATTCTGAACAGATGGTTTGGATTTCGGCGATTTGCGGCAGGCGGCGAGATTTGCCCGAGACAATGGCCAAGGTGACGCCGCGTAAAATACTGCCGAGCCCGTCAGGATATTGAATCCAGATTTTTTCTTTTTCAGGGTCACGGATTTCCAGTTGTCGTTCCTTTGGGGTTTGACCAGAAATTTGCGGAAACCAATGGCTCATGTAGAAACGGCCATGAGCATCGTAACCTAATTCGCTTGGAAGAATTTGGAAGATGGGGCGACGGATACGCGAGCCGTTTGAAAGACAAGAGACCCAGCGTTTTTGAAAGAGCATATTACCTCCTTTTCAGCGTTACCACAGAAACATTAACCACTGATTATATTATAGTAGATTTTTAAAAATAGTCAATATAATATATTATAATGATTACTTTACAAAAATGTCAAATTTATGTTATAATATAATGTTTGTAAGCTATAGATAAAAATATTTATTATTCAATGGTCGTTAAAATAAAAAAAGTAAAATAAAAAAATGTAAAAAATCTTTAAATTTTGATAAAAAAATCTGTAGATATTTTTTAGTTTAGCTACTTTTAATTTTTTTAAAGAATGAATTTGAAGGCAAGGTTGGCGAATACAAAATCCATTTCTTTGCGGAACAGATCCGTCTGCGTTCTCAATTGTGAATTTTTTTCCTCGGCAGAGTCTCTCCGCAGAGGACTCTGCCGCGTTGACGCATCTCCAGTTCGGCGGAGTTCCCTTCCACGATCATGTACCAACGGACGCGGCCTGCAACCGTCACGCTCGCGTCACTGTTGTGATGGGGGTGTGAACTACTGGCCATTGCCAGAAGGACGGGGTCAAAGATTATCCCGCCCAATGGTCAGTGCGATCTAGAGCGATCCCGCTTAGCGGGAGAGCGCATTGCTATTGTAGGATTATCCTACAATAGCGGTGTCCGTTGCGCCCGCCCCGGGCGGGCGAGATTGCCACGGCCGCCCAGGGCGGCCTCGCAATGACAGTTAGGGCATGTTGCCGAATGCAAAATTTATGTCTCCACAAAATAAAACGTCATACCAAAGGTAGATCCCGCCAGAGGCGGGCAGGCAGCCGCGGGCTGAAAACTTAAGCCCTTGATATTCATCGGGGCAGGCGCCCTTACCCTAAAGTGCTTAAGGCGGTTTACCTGGTCGAATGACTGGACTTGTCACAAAACTACCCCAGTAGTAAAGCAAAGCTTACTACGGGGCAGGCACGAAACAGCTATTGGTCAACAGTCCCTAAAAAGGAATTTTTGAGATCTCTACGGTTGCCTTCGGCATCCTTAAGATACAAAAAGGACTTTTTCCGCCCAAGCGGACAAGCGAGATTGACACGCTCCCTTTGCAGTGGCGACGCGATTTGAGCTATATGGACATCACATTATGACTCCGCACTCAATAACTTGTTAAAATTGCGTCTGGCTCGTTTTTCGCGGCAAATTTTTTCATCCCGCTAAGCGGGACTACGACTCAAAAATTTGTTCGCTCCAAAACTTCGCCAAGCCGCAATTTTTCCGACGTTCTAAGTGCGTTTTCATAATGTGATGTCCATAACTGTCAACAAGCCCCTTAGAAAATCCCTGAATATTAGGGAAGTGAATGAGCAATATATTTGTCACTAATTCTTTTAAAAAATCAAAAAACCACCTTTTGTGGTGGTTTTTTGGTGGACCTAGGGAGAATCGAACTCCCGACACTTCGATGCCATCGAAGTATTTTACCACTAAAATATAGGCCCTTGTTGTAATATTTGAGCTATTATTTTAAATTCATTATCAATGTGCGCTGAAAAATATTCTAGTCTGCAAACCCCCCTATAGTTGATTTTTTTGTTTTTTTACCAATTGTTCGGCGGTCAATTCTCGCCGGATAAAGCATGAATTCTAATCCAAAGTGCAACATTCGTTAAACACTTCGTTAGGCGTTAAA
>CAYHQU010000052.1:0-4775 GCA_964358955.1 uncultured Gammaproteobacteria bacterium
AAACCGACAAGGCATTGGTAAAAACAAAAACAAAAAACTTCGGTTAAGTAACCCATTAGAGCGTTTACTAACCAAAAGAGGCGGTTCGGAAAAGCTTAAGTCGGATAAGCGCCAATAAAGCTTTTAAGCAAGGTCTTATTCTTTACCTCTGGATTACCTTGAGGTGAATAATAAGCAAAAAAACTTAGAAGCTTAAGGGCGCGTTCAGCCATCAAAATCTCATTGACATATTGAGGGCGCAGAACGCGCCCTATTTTTGTTCTTTTGCCGCCGCAGCAAGGGAGGAACGACCGCAGCGATCCCGCTAAGCGGGAAAAAGAACAACCCGCCGAAAGTTTTGTAAAAAACCAATGCCATCAAATAAATTAAGCCGAAGGCGACTTCGCGCCAACCGTACTTAAAAAATAAATAAAAGATAATCGCGAAACTGTAGGTGGGTATCTCCATATTTTGCCGCCTGAACAAGGGATCCCGCTAAGCGGGAGACCGCAGTGAGTCCGTCAGCTGACAAAAAAAAACAACTACCTGCCGCCAGGCAAAAAAGCAATTTAAAAAGTTTAAAGGGCATTAACTTTTTCAACCAAATTATTTAAATAATCCCCAATTACAATAGAACAATTTTCCGCCAAAGGCGCTGTGCCCGCCCTTGGAGGAGATCAGCCTCTGGCTGAAACAATAGAACAATTTAACAATTTTACGTCCTTGATTTTTCCCTTATTTTTTGCTAATATATAAATGTGTCTAACTCTTAAAATAAAAAAACATGGATAACAAAACTTTAAAACAAATTGAAAAAAAATTATTAGGCCAAAAAAAAGAATTGGAAAGCCGTCTTAGCGACGTTGCTAAAAAAGATAAAAATAAACCGGATAATTTTTTAGCGCGTTTTCCTGATTATGGAAATAAAGACGACGAGAACGCCGCCGAAGTCGCTGTCTTTAGCGACCGCCTTTCTCTGGAACACCAATCAGAATTAGAGTTGCGCGATATTGGAAAAGCGCTTGATAATATAAAAAAAGAAACTTATGGAATCTGCAAATATTGTCATAAGCCGATTGATGCCAAACGTCTTTTGGCTCGTCCGACTTCTAGTTCTTGCGCCAGCTGCAAACGGCGTCTCAAAGGAGAGAAATAATTGCCGCACCAAGTTTTTATGGCTGAAAAAAAGTTTTATCTTGTAAACATTTTTATCCTCGCGCTTTTTCTTTTAGACCGATTTTTTAAATTTTATTTTTTTTCATATCCCAGCGCCCAATGGGATTTTATTTTTAGCTGGCGTCTCTCAAAAAATTTTGGCATCGCTTTTAATTTGCCAGTCCCCCTGCCTGTTATTATTTTGGCAACAATTATTATTTTTATAATTTTAATCTCTTTATATCTAACATTTTTTAAAGCCGGTAATTTTTTTTACACTTTTTCTTTTGCTTTGATTATTGCCGGCGCTTTTTCAAACTTGCTTGACCGCCTGTACCACAGATTTGTTGTTGATTATATTGACGTGCCGTATTTTACCGTTTTAAATTTAGCCGACCTGATGATTTCCACTGGAGTAGCAATGATATTTTTCAAAGAAATATTTTTTAAAAATTATAATAAGAGATGATTGCAAAACTATTTTAAAGCGTCCCGCCACGGCGGGATTGGGCGAAACGAGGAAAACAAGCAAAATGATTTGAAACGTAGCAGCGCTACGATGAAAATCATTTTGCGCAGTTTGATCCCGCTAAGCGGGACAGCCTGGCATGACAAATTGCAGCCAAAGGAGTTTTGCAACCATCTCTAAGTAAATTTTCCTTGTTACTGTTAACTGTTCACTGTTCACCAAATTTATGTCCACTAAACTCTTAACCACCGCCGCCATCGGACTTGATTCTGAATTAATTGAAATTGAAGCTGATTCAACGTTTGCCCAGCTTCCTATGACCCTTATTGTTGGTCTTCCGGATAAAGCGATTACCGAAGCCAAAGAGAGAGTCCGATCGGCAATAAAAAATTCTGGCGCGGAATTTCCCTCGCGCCATCGGCTGACTATTAGTTTAGCCCCCGCCGATCTAAAAAAGGAAGGCCCCGCCTATGATCTGCCAATTGCTGTCTCTATTTTATTAGATTCAAATCAAATCAATCTGCCGGACGGCTGGGACAAACAAATTTTTATTGGCGAACTTGCGCTTGATGGCGCCCTGCGTCCGGTAACCGGCGTTATCTCTTCGGCAATGCTGGCTAAAAGAAAAGGCATTAAAAAAATTTATCTGCCGCAAGCCAACGCCGCCGAAGCAAATTTAATTCCCGGCCTTGAAATTTATCCCGTCGCCAATTTAAATCAACTTATAAATCATTTTCAAAATCTTGAGCCGATCAAACCTTTTATTAGTGAAATTAATTATGAACAGTTTATTGAAAATATTCCCGGCGAAGCCGACTTCTCGCAAATCAAAGGCCAAGAAAATGTTAAGCGCGCCTTAGAAATTGCCGCTGCCGGCGGCCACAACATTTTAATGTCTGGTCCGCCCGGCGCCGGGAAAACCATGCTTGCCAAAGCCGTAGTTTCTATCCTGCCCAAAATGACAATGGATGAATCCCTTGAAGTTACTCGTATTTACAGTGTCGCCGGTCTGCTTTCTAAAGAAAAACCATTAATCACTGCCCGTCCTTACCGCAGCCCGCATCATACCGCCTCCGGCGCCGCCCTTGTCGGCGGCGGCGCCTGGCCAAAGCCCGGTGAAATTTCTTTGGCGCACCGCGGCATTCTCTTCCTTGACGAGCTTCCTGAATTTCCCCGCGTCGTCTTGGAATATTTGCGCCAGCCCCTTGAAGACGGAATAATTAATGTCTCGCGCGCCTCCGGAACCATGCAGTTTCCGGCAAAATTTACCTTAATCGCCGCCATGAATCCCTGCCCTTGCGGCTACGCCACCGATGATTCCCGTCGCTGCACTTGCGGTCAGTCGCAAATTATCAAATATCAAAAAAAGATTTCCGGACCCCTGCTTGACCGCATTGATTTACATATTGAAGTGCCAAAAGTTAAATTTGATAAATTAACCTCTGATACCCCGTCCGAGTCTTCGGAAAAGATTCGCGTCCGAATTCAGACCGCCAGAAACCTTCAAGCCGCCCGCTTTAAAAACACAAAAATAATTACCAACTCCGAAATGAGCGTCAGTCAAATAAAAGAATTCTGTAAAATTGATTCAGTGGCTTTAGATTTATTGCGCAATGCGATTTCCCAAATGCATCTTTCCGCCCGCGCCTATCACCGCGTCTTAAAACTCGCCCGCACGATTGCCGATTTAGCCGGCGCCGAGGCAATGGTATCCGACCATATTGCCGAGGCCTTGCAATACCGCCCAAAAGTAGAGTAAAATAATTATACCAAGCTGGTATTCTGGAAAAGGTAGTGTTATTCCCGTAAAAACAATTTAGTAATTTGGCAATTTAACAATTGTCATTATCCATTTGACTTCTAAATTCAGTCGTGCAATAATTAATATACTAATTAATCTTTAATATATAAACCTATGGATCCAAACCAGAAACCTGTAGCGAGTCAACCAAAACTGAACATTTGGCTGATTGTCAGTATTGTCCTGGCAGTCGCTTTAGTCGGGGTTCTCGCGGCTAATTTTGTTGGAGGGAAAAAAGGCGGCGCTGACTCTGAATTTGTCATCGTTGACAAAAATCAAGCCAGCGATTCTTTGATTGACTTTATTAATAAAGTATATGGCGCCCAAGTTGGCACCGCCGCCTTAAAAGAGTCAAACGAACAAAATGGTTTATACAAAGTTGATCTGACAGTGACCGATGCGAATGGTCAAAATATTGACCAGACGGTATTTTTGTCGCAAGACGGAAAACTTTTTATTCCGCAGGTAATTGACATCGCTCAAGTGTCAACGCAGTTTGATGCCTTGCAGCAACAACAGCAGCCGGCAGTCAACGCCAATACCAACGCCTCATCCGAAGTGCCGGCGGAAGAATCAACCCCGGCGGCTGAAAATACTAATGTAGCCGAATAAAAAGATTTTAAAAAACAGCCCTGTTTACTTGAGGCTGTTTTTTAATTTTCCATTTTCCAATTACCAATTACTAATTACTCGTCATCAAAATCTATCCAGCATCTTCAAAATCCCCGGTCGGTCATCATCTGAATCTTCATCAGAGTCATCGTCAACATCAATCGTCGGCAGCTCTTGTTCGCCATCTATCTCCCATGGCTCAAATAAATTTTTATCTAATTCTTTGATAAAAGTGGACGGCCGGTTAATTGACTGCCCCGTCCGAAAGCTCGTGGAAATAATTGGATAAGTTAAATACAGTTCATCCTCGGCTCTGGTGGACGCGACATAAAATAACCGCCGCTCTTCTTCCAGTTCCGCAGGCCGGTCAAAAACTTTATGGTGCGGAAACTGACCGTCAGTCAGCCCAATGACAAAAACCGACTTCCATTCCAGTCCCTTGGCCTGATGAATCGTTGACAAAATTAAGGCATCATTATCTTGCTCTCTTATTTCCGTTCCCGTCTCGCCCTTAAAGGCGTTTGATAACGCAATCTCTGCCAAAAATGTAGTCAAATCTTTAAAGCCTAATGCAAAATTTGCCAGCTGCTCCAAATCCTCAAGCCGGTCGGCCGCATTCTCAAAACTGCTCTCCATATATTTTTTATAACCCGACGCAATTACCGTCTCAATCGCCTCCGCTGCTAAATTTTTTTCTAACCGCGCCAGTTTGCTAAATAATTTTAATACCTCATTAAAACTTTTATTGCCTTCTACCCG
>CAYHQU010000052.1:4875-6280 GCA_964358955.1 uncultured Gammaproteobacteria bacterium
GACACATACTCCCAAATTTTCTGCGAGCTGCCCGGCCCAATTCCCGGATAAAGCTGCAGCACCCTTTTCCAAGCCAGCTCGTCTTTAAAATTCGCTAAAATTTTTAAATAAGAAATTACGTCCTTTATATGCGCCTGTTCAAAAAATCTCATCCCGCCGCGCATCTCATACGGAATGTTTCGCTTGTTTAACTCTAACTCTAACTCCAGCGCCTGATAAACCGCCCGAAAAAGCACTGCCATTTTTTTTAGCTCCACGCCTTCTTCCTGCAGCTCTAAAATTCGCTGGCAGACAAACTCCGCCTGCTGGTAGGAATCTTGAAGCGGCACCAATGCTGGTTTTTTAAATTTATCCTTAACGCTCCGCAAAGTTTTTTCAAACTGATGTGCGTTATTTCTGATTGACTTATTTGCCAGTCCTAAAATCTCCGGCGTTGATCTGTAATTTGTCTCTAACTTAAAAATTTTTGTGCCCGGAAATTTCTTTGGAAAATCTAAAATGTTTTGCACCGTGGCGGCCCGAAAAGAATAAATACTTTGCGAATCATCGCCGACAACAACAACGTTCCGATGCACTGCCGCCAGCCCCTCAATAATTCCCGCCTGAATTTTATTGGTGTCTTGATATTCGTCAACTAAAATATATTTAAACTGCGCCGAAAGCTTCCGTGAAATTTCCGGAAACTCGGTCATCAGCCGATACCAGTTAACGAGCAAATCATCAAAATCCATCACATTGAGTTTTTTCTTTTTCTCCTGGTAGTGTTCAAAAATTTTGTTCACTATGGCTGGAAAATTAGTCTTATGTAAATAATCATAATTTTCATTAATAATCTCTTCAAAGCTTTTCATGCTGTTTTGCCTAAAGCTCACAATCTTATGGATCAAGTCTGGCTTGGGAAAATATTTATCTTTTGTGTCTATCCCCATCTCGCCTAAACACGCCTTCATCAAATTTTTTGCGTCATCTTCATCTAAGATTGCAAAATTATTTTCATACCCAAGCGCGCCTGCGTATTTTCTAAGCACAATATTTGCCAGATGGTGAAACGTCCCGCCCCAAAGCCCGCGCGGGTGAAATTTTAGCAGGGTCTCAACGCGATTAAGCATCTCTTTTGCCGCTTTGTTTGTGAATGTGACTAACATTATATTTTGCGGATCAATTTTTTGCTCCAGCAAAAACGCCGTCAAGTACACGAGTGTCCGCGTCTTGCCCGACCCGGCCCCGGCCAAAACCAAACACGGCCCCTTGGCGTTTATCAGGACCTCGTATTGCTGTTCATTCAATTCTTTCTTATAATCAATCGCCGTCCCTTCGGTGCTGAAGTCAGTTTTAAGTTGGTATTTCATAGGGTCATGTAACATGTAGCATGTAACATGTAACAAGAGATATTTTTTGATCCCCC
>CAYHQU010000053.1:0-6226 GCA_964358955.1 uncultured Gammaproteobacteria bacterium
ATGGCATCTTGTAATTTTTGACATCCCGGAAGACATAAGAAGATGTCGCGATGCGTTTCGTTTTCATCTAAAACAGATTGGTTTTTATGAATTACAGCGAAGTGTTTTTATTTTCCCATACAATTGTCAAGACGAAATTGAATTTTTAACTGAATTTTATAATATTAGAAAATATGTTAGATTAGCCACTCTAAAAGATATTGACAATGAGTTGGATTTACTTAAACACTTTGGATTATTAAAATATCGTGGTTTCTAATTCAAAAAAAGAAAACCGCGAAAGCAATGCTTCGCGGTGTTTTTATTTTTTCCCCGTACCTAGTCTCCCAAAGGGGACTCTGACGCGCGTCAATCCGTCTTGATAAAAGTGCAAACAGAATAAGCGCTAATAACGGCTGCGCTATCTTATTTCTTGCCGCTCTTTTTTTTCAGCGCCGTAATCTTGCGGCGCATCGCGGCGATCTTTTTTCCTTTTTCCGTGATTTCCTGCCGACAGGCGGCAAGTTCAGCTTCCATCTTGAACAGTGGAAACTCTGGAAAAGCTTCGCGCAGCGCCTGAAGGCACGGGCAGTCTGGCGGAAAGCCGAATTCAAACGCGTGCTGCACTAAATAGGCGAGTTCTGCCATTGACAAATGTCTAACAACCTTTAATGAACCGGGAATGAATTTTTTTGTCTCGGGGTCGCGTTCCCCAACCAGACGAAATACAACATCACCGCTTCCGCTTGCTGGCTGACTATAGATAGAGGAAACAGTCCCGCTGATAAACGTAACGGTATTTTTTAAAGATCTTTTCATTACAACTGGCTTTTGTCCAAAGCTGGAAACATGGTAATCAATGCCGTCAATGTCGCATTCAAAGTTCGGCTCCATCTCTGTCTCCTTTACGCAAACTGCCTCCTCGGACAGTTCGGACCAAGCTGTTTTTCGCCCAGCCAGACGGCGCGCCTCACCAAAAGGCAATTCGCTGTAAATTTAACGTTAGCGCATTTTATAATTTATGTCAAATCACCAAAATCCAAATCCCCAACTCTTGACAAAAAAATATTTATATGCTACGCTGAAAAATCGGTCTTTGACATTTTTAGTGCAAGCAAAACGGCAAGCGCAAAAGAAAGGAGTAAATGGCGCTAACACATCTCTGGCGATATGGACGCGGCTACCTTGCGAGTGGGGAACCCGCCTGGCGCAATGTCAGGCAAGCTTTGTCAGTTTGGCAAAGCAGCGCGCTCTTGGTGAAATGTATTAGTCCAAGAGAGGGAAACCTTGTCTGTCAACAAGCAGACGCTCGGAAAGGAGCCGACAAATGTCTCCGAACCTGATCGCAACTCTCATCGTGGCCAGTGGACTGACCTACGACGATGCCGCCGACCGCGCGCCTCGCCTTCGCGACAATCTGGGCCAGCTGGAAGCGGGAATTTCCGAAGGCGATGCCTCAACCCAGTCCGGTCGCGTGTCGCTGCAGTATCGCGGTATTGACCTCGGTGTCCGTCTGCAAAATCTCAACTGCACCTCGCTTGGTGCCAATCGCGATTACGAAGGGATTCGCGAAAGCGACTACGACATCCACGAAGTCGGCGGTGAGATTGGCGCTGGCTACACGCGCACCGTAACCGAGTTTTTAGGCGCGACGCTTGATATTGGCGGTCGGCTGTCCTACCAATATATCGCGCTAAACAAGGACGGCTACACCGGCTATCCTTATTCCTGGCGCGATTCGCAAACCGGCGCTAAGGAATCCCGGCTTTATCCCCGACGCGTCAATGATGCTGAAAGCTGGACTGTCACCACCTTCGCGCTTGGCGCGCAGTTAAAGTCCAACTCAACGCTAAAAAACGTGGGGCTGGACTTCCGCCAGTACTGGGAAAATCAGGATTATCCGGGTCTGCTGACTGCCGATCCAAACAATTCCCAATCAAGCGCTGACCGGACAAGATTTGATTTGTCTTTTGATACCGCGTTCGGATTGCATGGCGGCCTCGGCACTTACACTCATGACTCCGAAATTCGCCCGCTAGGCGAGCTCGGCTATCGCTTCGGCTTCGGCTTTGACTTTATTATCAAGGCGCTTGCCGTGGAGTTTGATCCCGCAGTCGCCTACCTTGATTATTCAGTTAACCCGAACAACTCCCAAATTGAGTTTCGGCTCGGCTTTTCTTTTTCTGCCGACCATAATGACCTAATCAAAATCAAAAGCCGCTTTGTGGACCAGGACACCCTTGGTCTGGACGTAACCATTCCCATGAGTGGCAAATTTGGTCAAGGTATCCAATTTCACGCCGGCTTCCACCGCACCAGCCATACCTATATTGATGGTAACAACGCGGAATCTGCCTCCGATTTGGAGCAGTATCAAAACATTCCGCGCTACCAAAATCGGGTAGTGCAGGAAATTTCGCTCGGTCTTTCGCTTGCATTTTGATCTTTGAAATAAGGACGCGGACCTACTTCCACGGAACTTGTCGTTCCAACCGCGTCCGGCCCCGCGCATTCGTGTGTGGGGCTTTTTTTATTCTGGGTTTAATGATATAATAATTTAAGAAAGTTAAACAAACTTTATCGGTAAAATATTTAAAAATCATAGATGCAGATAAACGCCGATAGTAACGCTGATAAACGCGGAATCATATGAGTGAGAATTTATTATATAAAGATATAACTTATAAAATTAGAGCGGCTTGCTTTGAGGTCTGGAAAAAATTTGGCGGCGCTTTTAAAGAAAAAATAGTTGATAACGCACTTACAATTGCCCTAAAAAATCAAAAACTAAAAGTAATAAATCAACCCAAAATAGAGGTCTATTTTCAGGGCGAAAAAGTTGGAACTTATCAGCCAGACAAAATTATAAACGATGTTGTCTTGCTGGAAATAAAATGCAAACCATTTCTTACTGATGAAGATAAACGTCAATTTTGGTTATATTTAATTGGATCACCGTATCGCCTTGGCTTGCTTATCAATTTTGGTAGTAAAAAATTAGAAATTGAGAGACGGATTTATGATGAAGCCAGGGCAAGCATTCCGCATTCTTCCGCGTCACTATCCGCGTAAATCTGCTTCTATGATTGTTAAATATGATGACAATAAAATTAATGCTTAAGTAATTTAGAAATATTAACCATCATTATAATTTATGAAACATTACGACATCATCACTGTCGGCGGCGCGGTTCGCGATCTAACTTTTTATACCGAACGGGGAAAAATAATAAAAAATCCAACCGACCTAACCGCGCAAAAGCTGTTGGCCTTTGAATATGGCGCCAAGATTAATATCAACGATGCCGCCTTAACTTGCGGCGGCGGCGCGGCCAATACTGCCGTCTCCTTTGCAAAGCTTGGTTTTAAAACCGCTGCTTTAGCGCGCCTTGGCAATGATTCCGACGGCAATCATCTAAAACTAAATCTAAGAAAAGCCGGCGTCGCAACCGATCTGCTTCAATATGATAATTTTTTGGCAACCGGCTTCTCAATAATTTTAGGCGTTAACAATCGCGAAAAAGAACATGTTGCCTTGCTTTATCGCGGCGCCAACTGCGACCTGGACGCCTCGGAAAAAAGTTTTAAATCAATAAGCGCCGACTATCTTTATTTAACCTCGCTTTCCGGCCGCAACTGGGGCAAAGCCCTAAAAAATGTTTTTTATTACGCTAAAAAAATAAAAGCGAAAGTCGCCTGGAACCCGGGCAACTTGCAGCTTCAAGCCGGTAAAAAAGTAATCGCAAAATATTTAGCCCAGACAAAAATTTTAATCCTCAATAAAGATGAAGCCATAGAGCTTGTTCTTTCCGGCATAAAAGTCGGCCGCCGCGACCCCAAATTTTTAAATAAACCCGTCTATCTGCTTAATATTTTAAATGAATGGGGTCCAAAAATTATTGTCATTACCGAAGGCGAGTCCGGCGCCACCGCTTTTAAAGACGGCAAAATTTATAAAATCAAAGCGCTTAAAAAAATTGAAGCCGACACGACCGGCGTCGGCGATGCCTTTGGCTCGGCTTTTGTCGCCGGCATAATTTATCATAAAGGCGATATTAAACAGTCGCTAATTTGGGGCATTTTAAACAGCGGCAGCGTCGTCACCAAAATCGGCGCCCAAAACGGAATATTAAGCCGCAAAGAAATTTTAGAGACCGCCAAGCGGGTGAAACAGTGAATTGGTAATTGGTAATTGAATCTCTATTAGATGAGGTATTAAAGCAGTGAATATGATTACTAACTATGGGACGTTTTGGAGTCCGACTCCGAAGCGTCGGAGTCGGACTCCTTTTTTCCCGAGGCAGAGTCTCCCGTCAGGGGACTTGGCCACAAGCCAATCACTGCAATCGCTGCCTCTGAAAGCGACAATGATATTGTCGCCTTCAGAGAGACCGTGATGATAACAGTAAAAACCTTGGCTAAAGCCAGTTTAAATTTTTATATACCATTATCCATTATTAATTATGCATTACAAATTATCAATTACCGTTTATGCTCCAATCTTTTTTTAATCCAAAATCAATCGCTGTGGTCGGCGCTTCCGCCGATCTAAAAAAGCTCGGCTTTAGCGTCCTTAATAATTTATTAAAAGCAAAATTCCGCGGCAAAATCTATCCCGTAAATAAAAGTGAAAAAAAAATTTTAGGCCTGCCCGCTTATCAAAATCTTGAACAAATTAAATCAAAAATTGATTTAGCAATAATAATTATTCCCGCTCCAGGCGTGCCTGAAATTTTAGAACAGTGCGGAAAAATCGGCATTAAAAGCGTCATAATAATTTCCGCCGGCTTTTCGGAAATCGGCGCCATCGGGGAGCGGCTTTCGGAAAAAATTTATAATATTGCCAAAAATTATAACATCAAAATCCTCGGCCCAAATTGCCTTGGCCTCCTAAATGCTAAAACAAATCTTAACGCTTCGTTTTCCGATGGCATGATTTTACCCGGCAGAACGGCGCTCCTAAGCCAGTCGGGCGCGATTTGCGCCGCAATTCTTGATTGGGCCGGAAGCATTGGTTTTGGTTTTTCGTCGTTTATAAGCTTGGGCAACGAGCTAAATTTGACTGAAACTGATTTTATAAATTATTTGCAAAAAGACAAGCAGACAAAAGTTTTACTTGGTTATTTTGAAACTATCAAGGGCGGCGCTGATTTTGTTGCCGCCGGTAAAATTCTGACCGCGAAAAAACCATTTATCGCGCTTAAATCCGGTATCTCTGCTGCCGGCCGGCAGGCCGCCGTCTCTCATACCGGCGCTTTGGCAACCGACGACAAAATTATCAGCGCCGTCTTTGACAAAGCCGGAGTAATTCGCGCCGAAGACCTGTTGGAATTTTTTAATCTCGGCTTGCTTTTTTCTTGGCAGCCGCCGTTAGCTGGAAATAAAATTGCTATCATCTCTAACGCCGGCGGTCCTGCCGTCATCACTGCCGATTATCTGTCAAAAACATCGCTTGAGTTGGCAAAATTTTCTGCCACGACAATCAGCGCGCTGGAAAATAAACTGCCGGCAACGGCTGCTGTAAAAAATCCAGTTGATTTAGTCGGCGACGCCACGCCCGAACGCTACCAAATTGCCGTCCAGGCCGCTTTGCGCGATAAAAATGTCAGCGGCTTAATTGTGATTTTAACGCCGCAGGCCGTAACGGAAATTGAAAAAATTGCCAACATCATAGGCGCGCTTGCAAAAAATCAAAAAAAGCCAATCGTTGCCAGCTTTATCGGCGGGAAAAAAGTCGCCGCCGGCCTGCGCTTATTGCATCAAAATAAAATTCCCGGCTTTGCTTTTCCGCATCAAGCCGTCGCTGTCTTGGATAAACTGTACAAATATTTTGTACAGAAAAAATTTAAATCATCCGCTCTGCAATACCAAAAAATCTGCCTTCGCCTTGACGATTATAATTTTTATTCAAAAAAATTAGCCGCGGCCAAAAGTGAATCTGAAAAAAAACTTGACCAAAAATTTACCGCCGAACTGCTTTCGCGCTACCAAATCCCTATTTTGCCGGTGGCTTCGGTTGCCAAACCCGACGAGTTGGCCAAAAAACTAAACCCCGCTTCTTACCCGTTGGTGGCAAAAATTAACGCGCCGGATATTATCCATAAAACTGAAGTTGACGGAATAATTTTTAACATTGCCGCTGCGCAATCCGCGCGCCGGGCCTATCAGCAGTTATCAAAAAAATTTAAAAATTTTGCATCGGTTGATTTTCAGCCCCAGCTTACAGGCGGCCTGGAATTATTTTTAG
>CAYHQU010000054.1:0-6050 GCA_964358955.1 uncultured Gammaproteobacteria bacterium
CACCCCGTACAAATTACAGCTCGTTAACTGTCAATTATGTTCGTGGGCTTGAACACCCAACAAAGGGAACATTTATTACTTCCCTTGACAATTATTATTAATAAAACGCTTTCATGCTATGAAGCATGAAAGCGGACTAGCGTTGACTTTTTGCCAGTGCCCGACGGTACCCATTACGTCCGAAGTGCAGCCAGCGATCCACGCGGGCGATGGTCGCCGATCCCACACCTAACCGTTCTTGAATCTCTCGGTAGGTCATCTCTCGAATCAGCAAATCAGCCACCTGGAGTCGACGCACCAGCATGATTCGTTCCTGCCGATTCAGTAAATCCTTGAGAAGGTCTCGAATCTCATCTTTGGTTTTAAGGCGAAGCAACACTTCGCAAAATGCGTTGAACAGCCGATCTTGGGTTGAGTATGGTACGCGATTGGCGTCAAATCTAGGCATGCGCGTATGCTACCATGCTGTACAGCATGAAAGCAAGGAACCAAAGGAATTGAGGGCGGGGCGGAGAGGGCGGGATTCGAACCCGCGATACCTTGCGGTATACTTGCTTTCTCCCCCTGCGGGGGATCTCCCGAAGGGAGACAAGCTAAAAGGATAGAGCGGAGAGAGCGGGATTCGAACCCGCGAACCCTTTCGGGTTACACGCTCTCCAAGCGTGCGCCTTAAGCCACTCGGCCATCTCTCCGCTCTATCTTCATGTTGGCGCACTAGGCCACTATGCGACCTCTCCTTAAAAATGCAAAATGTAAAAGGCAAAATGCAAAATTATTAATAATTCTGTTTATTTTTTTTCATAAGTAATTGTAAAGAAATTAAGGTGGCGGCCGTGTTAAAGAATAGCATAATAATGAATAGAAATTTAAAAGAAAAAACCGCCACAATTACACCGCCTAAAATTGCTCCTAGGCCGGTGGCAATATCTCGGGCGCCAGCCCAAACTGACCAAAAAGAAGCGGCTTTTTCTTCGGATAGATTGGCAGAAAATAAGCCGTCCCAGGAGGGTTCTAAAATTCCGCTACCGATGCCTAATAAAATTTGTACCATAAAAAGCTGCCAGGGATTTTGGACAACGAGGTAGCAGCCTTCGGCAATGGTGAGAATTAAAAATCCAAGGAAGACCATTTGCCGCAATCTTTTTTTAAAAGAATCTAGTCGGCCAACAGTAAAGACAAAAATACCACTAATAATGGAAAATATTCCATACGTGATGCCGATTTCCAGCAGGTCACCGCCGATATTTTTGACAAAAATCGCATATATTGGGCCTATCAATCCGATCGGGATAAAACCTAAAAAACTAATAGTGATAAGAATTTTGTTAATTTTATTCATTACTATAAATTTTTAATTTCATTTTATCTTTCCCTAAAATAAATTTAGGGTTTTGACTGTATATTTTTTCAACCCTTTTTTCCTGTTGGGGACGGACGTGGACAATTAATACTTTTTTTACTTTCGCTTTGTCAACCAATGTTTTAATTTGTTTTATTGTATAATGATTGGGCGTTGGCTTTTCGTATGATGCCTCGGTTATCAACAAATCAGCGTTAGATGCTTTTTTTAATAGATCGTTAAAGTTGTGTTTTGAGCCGATGTCGCCGGTGTAGACAATTTTTTTGTTTTTGCGCTTTATTATAATTCCAACGGAAGAAAACCATTTAACATGCTTAACTGGAAATATTTCAATTTCAATATTTTTTATTTTTAATTTTCTCGGTCCTTCCAAGAATTTTATTGGATAAGTTTCGTTGGGTTCAACCCAAAAGATTTTTCTCCACAACTTAAATCTTTTTTGCGTTTCTTTTGGGCAGAGAAAGGTTATTTTTTTATTTTTTCGCTTGTTATAATTATCATCTACCCATCTTGAATGAACAAGATTAAAGGCGTCACCGAAGTGGTCGGTGTGGAAGTGGGAAATAAAAATAATATCTACATCTTGGATATTATAATTATAGTCGGTTAAGTGTCGCATGGTTCCGGGGCCGGCGTCAAGCAAAAAGTTTGTATTTCCAGCTTTAACTAAAAACCCAGCGGGATTTTTTGTTTTTGTCGGCACCATGGTGCCAGCGCCGAGAACTGTTAGCGATATATTTGTCATATATTGTAATTAAAGCAAAATTTTAAGATTCAGTCAATTGAAGATTTTTTGGTTTAGGGGTATACTAAAATCACAGTTTAACTGGATTTCAATTTGTAGCTAATTCGCAACTGTAAATTTGTCACTCTTCGCGTGATCGCGCGTAGCGGGATAGCTAATTTGTAGCCCTATGACTCAAGTTGACGACATAAAAAACCGGCTGGATATTATTGATATAATTTCGGAATACGTGCAGTTAAAGCCGGCCGGGACCAATCATAAGGCGCTTTGTCCGTTTCATTCGGAGAAAACGCCGTCTTTTATGGTGTCAAAAGAAAGGCAGATTTTTAAATGCTTTGGCTGCAATGCCGGGGGGGATGTTTTTGAATTTATTATGAAAATTGAAGGGATGGAGTTTAAGGAGGCGTTAAAACTTTTAGCGGACAAGGCGGGAGTTAAGCTCCAATATCAGGACCCAAAAATTGCCAGCCAGAAAAATACGTTGTTGGAAATAATTGAGAAGACGGCGAATTTTTGGCATTATTTATTAATAGAGTCGCCAAAGGGGCAGGCGGCCCGGGATTATTTAAAGAATAGAAAAATAACTGATGAGGCGATTGAAGAATTTAAGTTAGGATATTCGCCGAACGCCTGGGATGAGACAATAAAGTTTTTATTAGAGCGGGAGTTTAAGGATAATGATATTTTTTTGGCGGGGCTGACGATTAAAAAAGATCGGGGTTCGGGTTTTTACGACCGGTTTCGGGGGCGGTTGATGTTCCCGATTTACGACAGCCACGGGCGGACGGTTGGGTTTGGCGGGCGGTCGCTTGACGCCGAAGCAAAAGAAGCAAAATATATTAACTCGCCGCAGACATTAATTTATAATAAAAGTTTGGTAGTTTATAATTTAGACAAAGCAAAAAGCGCGATTAGAGAAAAAGAGTTGGCGATTGTGGTTGAGGGTTATATGGATATTATCGCGTCTTGGCAGGCGGAAGTTAGGAATGTTGTTGCTTCTTCGGGGACGGCGTTTACCGAAGAGCAGCTTAAAATTATAAAGCGGTATTCGGAAAATATCGCTTATTGTTTTGATACGGACGCGGCCGGGGTGGCCGCGGCTTTTCGCGGGATTGAGCTGGCGTTAGGAAACGACGTTAATTTAAAAGTTATCAGCTTGCCGCACGGGAAAGATCCGGATGAATGCATTAAGAAAAATCCGAACGATTTTTTGCAGGCGATAGCGGACGCAAAACAGTTTATGGAATTTTATTTTGAAAAAGTTTTGGCGGGAAGAAATTTGGCGGACGTGGCGCAAAAAAAGCAGGTCGCAAAAATTTTATTAAATATCATTAATAAACTGAACAATAAAATTGAACAGACGCATTGGCTGCAAAAGTTAAGCGAGATTATTAATGTTCCGGATGCGGTTTTGCGCGAAGCGCTGCCGCAGGAGAGGCAAAAAAAGGCGGCGCCGCAGGAAGGGTTGAGGCGGACGGCGGCTAAAAGCAGGCAGCTAATGCTTGAGGAGCAGTTGTTGGCGATTTTATTAAAATTTCCGCAGCATATCGCGGAGGCAAGCGATTATATTATGGTTGAGCATATCAGCGACGAGAAGTTGAGAAACATTTACAAAAACCTAATAATTTATTATACTAAAAATAGGGAGCAGGCGAGCAAGATTGACCCGGATGATTTTAATAATCAGTTAAAATCAAGCTTAAATTTAAATGATAATGCATATAGCGATTATATTCAAACATTAATCCTGTTTGCCGAGAAGGATTTTTTTAATTTTGACAGTTTGCAGATCAGGCAGGAGCTGGCGTCTTTGATAAAATTTATCAAAAAAGAGTATTTATTAAAGAAATACCGGGAAATTAGCGCCAGATTAAAAATCGCCGAGGCAAATCGGTCGGAGACAGAGATTGGAAAAATATTTGAAGAGTTTACGGAAATAAGCCGGCAGATTAAAGATTTGGATGGATGAACATGGAACATGGAACATGGAACAAGGGATTTTAAAGTGGCAGATTGTTACATTGTTTCCGCCAAAGGCGGATCAGCCGCGGGCTGAAAATTGTTCAATTGTTAAGGCAAATTTAAAAAAAGCAAAAATATTATTATATATGATAAAAAAATATAAAAAAATAAAGTTAAAAAAACAAAAACGGTTAGCGAAAAAGAGCAAGCGAGGACGGAAAGCGCTAAAGAAATCCGCAAAGAAGTTCGCTCAACATTTTAAAAGAGCCAGAAAGACAATCGGGATAAAAGCCGAGAAGCCGCAGGTAAATCCGGCGACGATTGATGAGCTGATAAAGAAGGGAAGGTTAAGAGGGTTTGTAACGGAGACGGAAGTTTTATACGCGATGCCGGAAGTTGAAGAATATTTGATTGAATACGATAAATTATTAGACCAGCTTGAAGACGCGGGCATTGTTTTAATTGAAGAAGAGGGCGGAATCTTGGACAGGCAAAAGAATCAAGAAAAAGTATTTGAGCGGATTGGGTTGGCAAAAAAGGGCAAAAAGAAACTAGAGATTAGCGAGATTACGGCTGATTCAATTCAAATGTATTTAAAAGAAATTGGCAAAGTTTCATTGTTAAAGCCGGACGAAGAAATCGCGCTGGCGAAGCGGTCGGAAAAAGGTGAGCAAGAGGCGAAGCGAAAGCTAATTGAGGCGAACTTGCGGCTGGTTGTTTCAATTGCGAAAAGATTTACCGGCAAGCAGCTGTCGCTTTTGGATTTAATTCAGGAAGGGAACATCGGGCTGTTTCGGGCCGTAGAAAAATTTGATTACCGGAAAGGTTATAAGTTTTCAACTTATGCGACTTGGTGGATTCGGCAGGCGATCACGCGCGCTTTGGCCGACCAGTCGCGGACAATTAGAATTCCGGTGCATATGGTGGAGACGATTAATAAATTTAAACAAGTGGAACGGCAACTCATTCAGGATTTGGGGCGCGAGCCGCTGCCGGAAGAGATTGCCTCCGAGATGGGGGAGGAGATTGAAAAAGTGCGGCATATTATAAAAATTAGTCAGGAGACAATTTCCATTGAGACGTCGGTTGGCGAGGATGACGAGGACAGCACGCTTGAAGATTTTATTGAGGATGTAAAGACAGTAACGCCGGACCGGTCGGCGGCGCTGCAGTTATTGCGCGATTATGTAAAAGATGTTATCGCGGATTTAACGCCGCGGGAGCAAAAGATTTTGGAGATGCGGTTTGGGCTTATTGACGGGGTGGCGCACACGTTAGAAGAAGTCGGGCGGGAATTTGACGTTACGCGCGAGCGCATTAGGCAGATTGAAGCCAAGTCGCTGGAAAAAATTTCAAAGCATGGAAAAATAAATAAGTTGAGAGACTACTAGAATTTTATTAAAACATTAAAATCCCACCTGCGGGGGCTCACTCGCCGGGTGATTAAATTGTTGGACGGATAAGACGTATAAGACTTATACGTCTTATATGACGGATAGGACGAGGACCTCCCCTTCCTCCAGAGGCGGACAAGAAAGGGGATGTGAAATATTCTCACTGGTTTTAGCCAAGGTTGTTCGTCATACCGTCTTAAGTCGACTTGTCAGCAACCTCCCTTAGGGGGGCGTGAAGGATGGAGAGGACGGAGTGTGTTGTCGAGCTCCAGTCATTTGATGGGGCACAGCGAGGCAAAAGACACCGACACGCAGCAAGGGCTGGCGCGTTAGGGTCCCCTTCGGGAAACTCTGACGGGGAGAAAATACAAATATCAAATTAATGGCGTCGCTTGCCTGCCGGCGAGTTGCTTATAAAAAAATCACCAGCGTTAAATCGGTGGTTTTTTATATTTGATAATAATTTATTTTATTTTATTAATAATATTATTGCGTTCGGCAAGACTTCTGGCATGGAGAACAACAATAATTTTGTTGTTAAGTTTTAAGGCGACGTTGCGCTGGGCTTCAGTTAGAAAGCCGGTTTTGG
>CAYHQU010000055.1:0-5989 GCA_964358955.1 uncultured Gammaproteobacteria bacterium
AGGCGCGGTCACGTGACCGCGCCTTCGGTCAGGACTCTGCCCCGCGTCAATTTTCAGCCCGCGGCTGCCTGCCCGCCTCTGGAGGGATCCGCCTTGGGCGGAAACAATTCGTCGTCAACAATTTAACAATTTGACAATTTATCAATTTATCAATATGTCCTACATTTTTCCCCTTCTGTTTGCATTCTTATTAACGCTAATAATTACACCAGTCATTAAAAAACTGGCACTTTCCTTTAATATCGTTGATGCGCCAACTCTGCCGCGAAAAATCCACAAACGACCCACGCCACTGCTCGGCGGACTGGCGATTTATCTAGCAGTCGCGCTATTAATTATTATCTATTGGATTTTTGGTTTTATTACTGACGCTAAAATTTCCGAAAACCACATCGTAGCGATTTTAATCGGCGGTCTAATTTTAGCTGTCGGCGGCTTTCTTGATGACAAATATAACCTAAAACCAAAACAACAAATTTGGTTTCCCGTCCTGGCCGCAATAATCGTCATTATCTCCGGCATTAAAATTACTTTTATCACCAACCCTTTGGGCGGCGTGCTCAATATTCCCGTATCGGCCGGCCTGATCCTTTCATTTTTTTGGATTTTAGGCCTGACTTACACGACAAAATTTTTAGACGGCCTTGACGGTCTAACTTCCGGCGTCTCTTCAATTGGCTTCATCATAATATTTATTGTCAGTCTTTCTTGGGATATTTCTTCTTCCGGAACTTCAATTTTAGCGCTGATTATGGCCGGCGCTTGCCTCGGCTTTTTAATTTTCAATTGGCACCCGGCAAAAATTTTTTTAGGCGAAGGCGGGTCAACCTTTCTCGGCTTCATGCTGGCTGTTCTATCAATTATTTCCGGCAGTAAAATCGCCACCGCTTTGCTGATTATGGGAATCCCGATTCTTGATGTCTTCTTTGTAATAATCCAACGTCTAAAGTCTCATAGTTCAATTGCCGCCGGCGACCAAAAACACCTGCATTTTCGCCTGCTTCAAAAAGGCTTTTCCCATCGCCAAACCGTCATTTTTCTTTATGCCGCAACCGCCTTTTTTGGAATTTTTTCATTATTATTAAAAACTCGCGGCAAAATTATCGTTCTGATAATTTTGATAATTTTTGTTATCAGTCTGCTTAAATTTTTAACCTCAAAATCAAATTGACTAATATTATTATCGGTTATATAATAAAATACTAATTTGCACCTTAAATTATAGAAAAGGAGGGTAAGGAAATGTGCGGAGTATTTGGCTGTACTGGCTTTCCTAACGCCGTTGATATTACCTTAAACCTTGGCCTTTGTGTTCAGCATCGTGGTCAAGAAACCGCCGGAGTGGCGGTTTTTAATCCAATGCAACCCCAAGGAATGCGTCTAAAAAAACACTGCCGAATTGGACCGATTGGTCATCTGCGTGAAAAATTACAATCCGCTGATATGCCCGGCACAATCGCGATTGGTCATAACCGCTATGGTACAACTGGCGGAAGCGGACTGGCAAACGCCCATCCAATTGTCAGAAAAATCAAGGGCTCTCATGTTGCAATTGTCCATAATGGCGATCTTGTCAAAATTGAATTTGAAGACAAAATGCTTAGCATTGACGATGTTCATCAAAAGCTTGATGAAATCGGAATTCCTTTTGAAACCGGTTCGGACACAGAAATCATTCTACACCTGCTGGCGAGGGAAAGAGGGGATGATATCGTAAGCAAGGTCCTTGCGGTTCTAAACCGACTGCATGGAGCATTTTCTCTGCTTATTCTTTGGGATGGCTATCTAATTGCCGCTCGCGACCCTTGGGGCATTCGGCCATTATGGCTCGGCAAAGATGATAGCGGCTATGTGCTCGCCTCTGAAGACAATCCGCTAAAACAGTTGGGCTTTAAACCAATTCGGGAAGTTCAGCCCGGCGAAGTTATTTTTTTTGATCAAGCGCAAAACATAACTACTTTCAAACTTAAAAACCAGCCGCCTAAGCTCGCTCATTGCGCTTTTGAGTATGTCTACTTTGCCCGACCCGACAGCATCATCTTTGGCCAAAGCGTCAGCGAGGTTCGCAAACGCTTTGGTAGAAAACTCGTCCAAGAACTCGCTGATAAAGGGCAAGTGCCTAAAATTGATATTGTTATTCCTGTCCTTGATTCTGGCGCTCACGCCGGTCTAAGCTTTGCGATGTCATCGGGAATACCACTTGATTTTGGGTTGCTTAGAAATCATTATTCTGGTCGAAATTTTATTACACCCGGCCAAGATGAACGAAGAAGGCAAGTCCGAATAAAACACAGCGTGGATGAAACATGTGTAAAAGGAAAACGTGTCGGCGTTGTTGACGATTCAATTGTCCGCGCAACAACCGCCCAGTGCTTCGTTGATATGTTGACAAAAGCCGGTGCCAGCGAAGTCCACGTTCTAATCCCATCGCCGCGAATAACTCACTCTTGTTTCTACGGCTTAGACACAAAAAAACGTGAGGCCCTTGCCGCCAGCTCAAGTACAACCGAGGAAATCCGCTGTAGGATCGGCGCCAACTCGCTCCATTATCTTTCCCTGGACGGCTTCAAAGAATGTTTGGGTCGTCCGGAAAATTTTTGCCTTGCCTGTTTTTCCGGAATATATCCTATCCAAGTAACTTGAAAAAAAAATTAGGGAGCAGCCAAAATGTCTGCTCCTGCTTTTTTAAATAACAAAAAAAGGTAAAAACTTGACTTATTTTTGAAATCTGCTATTATATATTCTATAAGATAAGATAAGATATAATATTATGACAATCTCTATTATCAAAACCGGCGGCAAACAATACAAAGTTAAAAGCGGTGATATTATTAAAATTGAAAAAATCGCCCAAAAAGACGGCAGTGTCGTTAAATTTGATACTTTATTGTCGGCTGATAATGATAATATCCAAATCGGCCGCCCAACTCTAAAAAACGCAACCGAAGGCAAAATCTTAGGCCAAACTAAAGCAAAAAAAATCCACGTTATAAAATATAAAGCGAAAATTCGCTATAAAAGAAATATCGGTCATCGTCAAACCTATACTTCAGTCCAAATTATCTAACCCGCTTATCCGTCTTACTCGTCTTATACGACCCACAAATTATCCGTATAGCAATAGCAATTAAAATATTCTCCCAAGTCCTCGGGATTATCAACAACTTGATTTCTTGATTTCTTGATTTCTTGATTTTTTGTTCTCGTGCTTCCCACCCTAGCAACTTCTTAGACCTCCCGTCTTCCCGACAGCGCGCTGCTTAAAGTAACCTCGTCGGCATATTCTAAATCCGAACCCATCGGTAACCCTCTCGCCAAACGGGTTATTTTTATTTTAGGAGAAATATTTCGGATAAATTTAATTAACGCTAAAGCCGTCGTCTCGCCTTCAATATCCGGATTTAAAGCTAATATAATTTCTCTAATATTTCCTTCTTTCATTCTTTCTCCCAAATTTTTAACATTCAAGTTATCCATCCGAACTCCCTGAATCGGATTTAACATTCCGCCTAAAACATGATATAAACCTTTGTAAGCGTTGGTTTTTTCTATCGCGGCAATATCCTGCGATTTGGCGACAACGCAAATCTGCGATTTATCGCGTCCGAAATCGCTGCAAATCTCGCACGGATTTTTTGCCGCGATATTTCGGCAAATGTCGCACCTGACAACATTTATTTTTAAATTATTCAATGCGTTGTTAAAATCAAAAATTACAGTATCCGGCTGCTCCAATAAAAAAAATACCAACCGTTCCGCCGTCTTCGGCCCAATCCCGGGCAAACGGCTAAATTGGTCAATCAATCTTTGAACTGACTCTGGATATTTTATCATAAAAAAAATAAAGTGAGCTTTCCTTAGTCAGAGTCTCCCCAAGGGGACTCTGACGCGCCAACCCCGCCCTCTCCCTCCTTCGCACCCCTTTTAAGGGGGGATTGCCGTCCCGTCAGTCATTATACGTCATATACGTCTTATCCGTCTTATCCGACCTATCCGCCGTGCCTGCCGCTCGCCGCATCCGTCCCATATTCCACTTTCACTCCTCGCATAGATCGCCAATCTTTTTAGAAAGGCATGCTAATTCCGCTGCCTTGCATTTTTTCAACCATTAACCGTTGAACTTTTTTTAAAGCGTCGGCTAAAATCTCCGGCATCAAACTTTGAATTTCCGCCGCGTTAAGTTCAGGATTTATTTCTAACGACACAATCTTTTGATTTCCGTCCATAACTAATTTAATTCCGCCGCGCTCAACTTCAACAATTTCTTGCGCCAGCATCTCCTGTAAACTTTTTGCCTGGTCTCTTAAATCTTTAAATTGTTTTAATTTATTAAACATAATATTTAGTCATTAATTAATTCTTTATTTCCCTCTCCTTAAAGGTTAAGGAGAGGGTTGGGAGAGGATTTTGAGCAACCAATTATCCCATCTAAAATTCCGGCAACTCGGTTCGCGCCGCTACCTTTCTCTCTAAATTTCTAAAACTGACGTGGTTCTCGTCAAAAAACAGCTGTACTTTTCCCGTCGGGCCATTTCGGTGTTTAGCGATAATTATCTCGGCTAAATTCTTTTTATCAGCCGACAAATCCCGGTCATACATAATCTCGCGATAAATAAATATAACCACGTCGGCGTCTTGCTCAATTGAACCCGACTCCCGCAAATCCGCCAGCCGCGGAATATGCGTCTCCCGCGACTCAACGCCGCGCGACAGCTGCGAAATTGCGACTACCGGAATATTAAGCTCGCGCGCGATCGCTTTTAGGTTTCGGGAAATATCCGAAACTTCCTGAACTCGATTTTCCGCGCCCCGCCCTTCCATCAACTGTAAATAATCAACAATCACTAATCCCAACTGATGTTCCGACTGCAGCCTTCGCGCCTTTGTTCTAATTTCCATCACGTTTGCCGTTGCCGAATCATCAATATAAATCTCCGCCTCCGATAAAATTCCCATCGCGTGGCCAATTCTCGTAAAATCGTCGTTTTCACCGACATCCGACAATTTACCGGTTCTCATTTTCCATAAATCAACATTTGCCTCGGCGCAAAGCAGGCGGTCTACCAACTGCTCTTTTGACATCTCTAAACTGAAAATTCCAACCGGTATTTTAGATTTAACCGCGACTTGTCTGGCGATATCCAAAGCTAAAGTTGTCTTTCCCATTGACGGCCGCGCCGCTAAAATTATCAAATCCGATTTCTGCAAACCCGCCAAAATATTATCTAAATCCGTAAATTGAGTTGGAATACCGCGCAGCTTTCCGCTTTCTTTATGCAGCTCGTCAATCCGGTCAAACGCCTCGGTTAATACGTCTTTAATCGGCGTAAATGATTTTTTTAAAAATTTCTGCGAGACCGAAAATAATTTTTGCTCCGATTTGTCTAAAACATTGTCAATCTTTTCCACTTCATTATGCGCCAACTCGGTAATTTCTGACGCCGCCGATAATAGTCGGCGTAAAGTTGATTTTTGTTGAATAATTTTCGCGTAGCTAAAAACATGGCCGGCCGTTGGCACCGCACTAGCCAAAGTCGCCAAATAACTGCGCCCGCCAACACCTTCCAATTTCTTTCTGTTTATTAACAAATTACTTAAGCTCAACAAATCAATCGGCTCATGGTGTTCGTACAAATAAAGCATCGCGTCATAAATATACCCATGCGCGTCTTTATAAAAATCCTCCGACGTTATTAAATCCGCAATTTTAATAATCGCGTCTTTATCTATTAATAAAGCGCCAAGCAGCGATTGTTCCGCCTCAACATTCTGCGGCGGTAAATTCTTTAAATCATCTTCAGTCATATCGTCTTTCTATTTTATAATTTATTAAACTATTATGCAAATTTAATAACGCACAACTTTTCCACCTTATTTTTAAAAGATTATCCGTCCCGTCCGGAGTCGGACTCCGAGGATTCGGAGTCCGACTCCTACGAGGCAATCCGTCCCATTGCTGCGCGTTGATGTCTTTCACCCCGATGTGCCC
>CAYHQU010000056.1:0-5978 GCA_964358955.1 uncultured Gammaproteobacteria bacterium
GCCGTAGTCCCGCTTAGCGGGAAGAAAATTTACCGAAGCGAGAAACCAGCCAGACCGCAATTTTAACAAGTTATAAGGGTGCCAAGTCAAATGCGATGTCCATAAGGCACTTATTAAAAAAAAGTCCTAGCTGTATTGCAAAAATACAACTAGGACCAGTCCCCGAGATGGGGCGGCGCTTCACGCGTCGGGCTAATATACGGAGGAGTCCGATGGAGGTGTGGCTAAGCCATTACGGCAGAAAAGAGCAATAGCGGCCCCGGCGTGGTATACCATCGGGGCAAAGCGTCGAGCGAAGACGCTTGAAGAGTAATAGATGCCCCTGCTTGCCGGGTCAGGCCGCAAACAGGGGCGGTGTAGAGGGTTGCCCCAATGGGGATGGGGCCTCTGATAAGAAAGGAGGTCCGTACCCTGCCAAGGCGCGCGGAGATAAATGTTCATAGAGCTCCAGTTGCGCCACAACTGGAGCAACAATCGGGTCCCTCCAGACACGGAGGAAAGTACGATGGCTGACATGAACAGACTTATATTAATATTTTATCAAAATCAAAAAATATGTCAATATGAATAGTGCACAGCTAAAAAAATTTTTACACCCAATAACTGAAAATGAACCATTGTCAAACTGGACAACTTTTAAAATTGGCGGGCCGGCTAAATATTTTTACAAAGCGCGCCGCAGTGCGGATTTATTACAAGCAGTGCAGGTGGCAGAAAAATTAACGAGCAGGCGAACAAACGGTTGTTCGCCTTCGGTATTGCCATATTTAATTTTAGGCGGCGGTTCAAATATTTTAATTTCTGATAAAGGTTTTGACGGGTTGGTAATTAAAGTTGAAAATAAGGAATTTATTGTTGAATCATCCGAACGAAGGCGACATTCGTCCCGCCAAGCGGGATCGCCTTCAGCTGGAAGCGCGAATATGAAAGTGACTTGCGGCGCGGGGTTAAGCATTGCGCAACTGCTTAAAAAAACTTTGGATGCCGGTCTTGTCGGCCTGGAATTTATGGCCGGAATTTACGGCACAGTCGGCGGCGCTGTCTGCGGCAACGCCGGCGCTTATGGCCAATCATTTGGGCAGCTCGTGCAAAAAGCGCAGGTTTATAAAGATGGCCGTCTGCAAAATTATACGCAGAAACAAATGAAATATTCTTATCGCGCAAGCGTAATTAAAGAGACTGGCGGTGTAATTATCAACGCAACTTTAGTTTTGTCACCGGGTGATGCCGCCGCGTCAAGAAAAGAAATAAAAAGAATTATTGCCGAACGAAAAGAAAAACTGCCAAGCGATCCCAGCGCCGGTTCGGTTTTTAAAAATATTGAAATGGATAAAATTAAAATCAACATTGCGCGCGTCGCCAAAGCCCTTGATGTTAGCGAACAAGAATTTAAAGACGCCGCCCGCTTTAAACTGCCAATCGGTTTTATTATGGACAAACTCGGACTTCGCGGCAAACAAATCGGCGGCGCGGCTGTCTCGGAAAAACATGGAAACATTATCATCAATAAGGGTAATGCCACGGCTGAAGACGTGATAATGTTAATTTCTTACATAAAAAAACAGGTGCGTGATAAACTTGGGATTCAGTTGCAAGAGGAGATAAAGTGTATTGGGTTTAATTAACCTAATTATTTAACTTAAAAAAATATAAGGTTAGCTCCCTTGTAAAAAACAAAAGAATTGTGTATACTTAACTGATTATATGTCCATCTTAACCAAAATTTTTGGCGACTCAAATCAAAAATATCTAAACAAATTTAGCCCGGTGATTGAAAAAATTAATCAACTCGAAAAAAAATTCGAGGGTTTTTCTGATTCCGAGCTGAAAAATTTAAAAACCGATTTTCAAAAACGCCTGCAAAAAGGTGAAAAACTGGATGACATCCTGCCCGAAGCTTTTGCCTCGGTTCGTGAAGCCGCCAAACGCACGCTGGGGCAAAGGCACTATGATGTCCAGCTCCTTGGTGGAATTATTCTTCACCAAGGTCAAATCGCCGAAATGCGCACTGGTGAAGGAAAAACTTTAGCCGCAACCCTGCCTGTCTATCTGAACGCCCTTGAAGGCCAGGGCGTTCACGTCGTCACTGTCAACGATTACCTCGCCCGTCGCGACTCTGTCTGGATGGGACAAATTTATCACGCGCTGGGAATGAGTATAGGTTGCATTCAGCACGAAGCCGCTTTTTTGTATGACGAAAAATATGCCACGGAGCCCGACTCCGAAGCTTCGGAGGCGGACTCCTTAGATGTCAAAGATGTGGATGAAAAACGAGACGAAGTTGGCGGCTATAAAGTGGTTGATGAATTTTTGCGGCCGGTGGAACGAAAACAAGCGTATGCCGCCGACATTACTTACGGCACCAACAACGAATTTGGCTTTGACTACCTGCGCGATAATATGGTGCAGTCGCTTCAGCAAAAAGCGCAGCGTGGGCTGCATTACGCAATTGTTGATGAAGTTGACAGCATTTTAATTGACGAGGCCCGAACCCCGCTGATAATTTCCGCTCCCGACGCGACTCCTTCCGACCAATACAAAAAATTTGCCGCCTTGGTGCGCCAGCTAAAAGAAACAGAGGACTACAACATTGATGAAAAAATGCGCGCCGCCACTTTGACCGAAGCTGGAATTGCGAAGCTGGAAAATTGGCTCGGCATGGAAAATATTTATACCGAAGGCGGCATTGGCCTGGTGCACCACATTGAACAAGCCCTTCGCGCCGAAACTCTTTTTAAACTTGACCGCGACTATGTTATTTCCGCCCAAGGCGGATCCGCCCCGGGCGGAAAAGACGGCGAGATTATTATTGTTGACGAATTTACCGGCCGGCTCATGCACGGCCGTCGCTACTCCGAAGGCCTGCATCAGGCAATTGAAGCTAAAGAGGGCGTGGTCGTTCAGCGCGAAAGCCGGACGCTGGCGACAATTACTTTTCAAAATTTATTCCGCATGTACAAAAAATTATCCGGCATGACCGGGACCGCCGCGACCGAAGCCGAAGAATTTTCCAAAATTTACCGCCTTGATGTGACTGTCATTCCAACCAACAAACCAATGATACGCAACGACCAACCCGATCGAATTTACAAAAATGAGCCGGGCAAATTTAAAGCCGTCATTAAAGATATTGTGGAGCGCCACAAATTAGGCCAGCCCGTCCTTGTTGGCACAATCTCCATTGAAAAAAATGAAATCTTGGGCGAGCTCCTTGCCCGTAAAGGCATTGAACCAAATATCCTTAATGCCAAACAGCACGAAAAAGAAGGCAACGTAATTGCCCAGGCCGGCCGCCTCGGCGCCGTTACGGTCGCGACCAACATGGCCGGCCGCGGCGTTGATGTCATTTTAGGCGGCAATCCGCCCGACCCTGAAAATGCAAAAAAAGTCAGAGACCTGGGCGGCCTGCATATCATCGGCACCGAACGCCACGAATCGCGCCGCATTGACAACCAGCTCCGCGGCCGCGCCGGCCGTCAAGGCGACCCTGGCTCCTCGCA
This sequence comes from uncultured Gammaproteobacteria bacterium, assembly GCA_964358955.1. Taxonomy (GTDB): domain Bacteria; phylum Patescibacteriota; class Patescibacteriia; order Buchananbacterales; family GWA2-38-13; genus CAYHQU01. The sequence continues at coordinate 3,501 of CAYHQU010000056.1, forward strand.
GTTTCATGTCTCCCTTGAAGACGACCTGATGCGGATTTTCGGCTCCGACCGCGTTAAAAAAATGATGGATGTTTTTAAAATTCCCGAAGACATGCCGATTGAAAATAAAATGGTTTCCCGCTCGCTTGAATCCGCCCAAAAAAAAGTTGAGGGCTACAATTTTGACACCCGAAAACATTTAGTTGAATATGACGATGTCATCAACAAACATCGCGAAGCGATTTATCGCAAGCGCAATGAAGTGCTGGAATTAAGCGAGGCCTCTTCTTCTGGTGTCATCCCGAGTAAGTCCCGCTTAGCGGGACGAGCCGAGGGATCCGCTGGCTCATTGTCATCCCGAGCGGAGCGCAGCGGAGCCGAGGGATCCCCTGGCTTGCAAGATGATGACAATCGTGGCAGCTTAAAACCAATGATTCTTGAAATGGTTGAGCAGGAAATTGAACAAGTCGTCATGTTTCATACCGCAAACGGCGATGAAAAATCATGGGATCTGAAAGAAATTTACGAAGTGGCTTCAACAATTTTTCCGATTGATTCTTCGGCCCGCGTTGAACTTGCCGATATTAAAAAATCCGCCGGCGACAAACTCCAAGACGCCAAAGCGCGGACAAAAATTATTGAATATTTAGTTTCATTATCGCAGGCCGCCTATGAAAATTTAGAAACACAAATTCAAAAAGCGCTTGGAGAAAACGCCATGCGCCAAATTGAAAAAATGATAATGTTGCGCGCCATTGATCTGCTTTGGATGGAGCATCTTGACGCCATGGACCAGATGCGTCAGGGCATCGGCCTGCGCGGCTACGGCCAGCTTGACCCGCTGATTGAATATAAAAAAGAAGCCTATCGGATGTTTAATGAGTTGATGAATTTGATTAATAAACAAATTGTCTACAGTATTTATAAAATCGGCTTTGCGCAAAAAATCGCGCCGGAAGTTTCGTCTACCGCAAACTTGCAATTTTCCGCCCCGTCAAAAACAATGGAAGCGGGAGGCAGTGCTATTGCCCGCGCTGCCGCTGGAAATTCTGGGCTGCCTGTTGGTGTCCCCGCCAACCGGCCAGACAAAACTGCCACCGAGCGTGAAGTGGAAGATCGCAACAGTCATCGCCCCGTGCAAAACGCGCAGACCCACTACAACGGCGAAAAAGTCGGTCGCAACGATCCGTGTCCGTGCGGAGCGACTAAACCCGATGGAACTCCGGTTAAATTCAAACATTGCCACGGAAAATAATGCTTGATTTTTTACAGACCAAGCGGAGTCCCCCGTAGCCTTGGCGAAGGGGGACGGCAGCGGCAAGAAATTTAAAAAGTGTCATGGGGTGTAAGAGGATAAAAAAAGGGACCTCCACGTTGTGAAAGCCCCGATGTCATTCGACGGTGGTGATCGTGCGCACCGTCTTAGTCCGAACGGTAGCATCCGCTCGACACTTAAGTTAAGATACTTTTCGAAAGTGAAAACATACCATAGATAATTCCCAAAACAAACATCGATCCGCCGATGTAAGTGAGGGCGAAGGTGAATATGTTTCCATGCTCGAGAACCCAATTTATCCCTAAAATTATTGCTGCTACAACCAACAATGCAACAATTCCTAAAAAGATCATTAATACCATTTTCCCTCCTTTCTTTTAATCCCTTTTAATGTGCGATTTAAAGTGTGATTACTACAACTATAACATACCAAAAAAATTGTCAATATCTATAATTAAATAAATTTAATTTATATTTGAAGTGAACTAAAAAATATGCCTGAACAAACCCCAAAAACCGGCGTCGGCATTCTAATCATTAAAGATAACAAAGTGCTTTCACATAAACGCGCTGGCTCGCATGGAGCAGGGGAGTATGCTTTTCCTGGCGGGCATCTTGAATATATGGAAACTGTTGAGCAAGGTGCAAAGCGCGAGGTTATGGAAGAGACCGGAGTTTTCTACCCGTCCGTCAGCTGACGGACGAGGGTTTGGCAGCTTTAGCTGCCCGTGTATGCGGACTAAAGTCCGCGAACCCTGCCCTAAAGGGCGGTAGAAAAAATAATTATTAATACTTTTATACTTTAAAGTATAAAAGTATTAATAATTATCTATAAGTGGTCTGATAACTTTATGATGCAAACCCATACCGCCGTAACTTTTATCCCCATCAACAAAACTGGTAAAATTTTAATGCAGCTTCGCGATGACGGCGGCGGTAAACAAATTCCCTATCCCAATACGTGGAATTTTTTAGGCGGGGCAGTTGAAGCCGGTGAAAATTATTTGGAGTGTGTAATCCGCGAAGCTGATGAAGAATGTGAGATGAAACTCAAAAAACAACAGTGTGAGCTGATTTATGTTTATAATCACGACGACACGGTTGACGACCATGTTTTTGTCTGTAAAGTCAGAGGTTATGAAAAAGTAATTGTGCGCGAAGGTCGTGAAATGCGCTGGATGAGCTTATCAGAAATAAAAAAATTAAAACTCGCCTTTGAACAA
>CAYHQU010000057.1:0-4482 GCA_964358955.1 uncultured Gammaproteobacteria bacterium
TTCTGACCTTTTCCGCCAGCGGCGCTGCGCCTGCCTCTGGCATGGGATCTGCCTCTGGCATGATATTAGGTGAATTAGAAATTTGGTGAATTAGGTGCATTTATAATGGTGAATTAGAAATTAATTATATTAAATAAAATTAATCTTAACATAAATACTTATGTCTTCATCAACCCTCGGCCGGGGATTAGACTCCCTAATCCCTTCTAAAAAATTCAGTAAAAATATCGTGCCCGACAGCTCGCCGGTTGTCTCTCGCGACACTAACAAAGTGCTTGAAGTCCCGATAGAAAATATTTCGCCCAATCCCGATCAGCCGCGTCGCGATTTTTCTCCCGAGCAACTAAAAGGTCTCGCTGATTCAATTAAAGAATACGGCATTCTCCAACCCTTAATTGTCAGCCAGCTTGGCGCCGGCTACCAAATTATCGCCGGCGAACGCCGTCTGCGCGCCGCCAAATTGCTGCGGTTAAATTCCGTTCCCTGCATTGTCCGTCCCGCCGAAAAACACCGCCAAATGGAGCTGGCTTTAATTGAAAACCTCCAGCGCCAAGACCTAAATCCGATTGAACAAGCCGTCGCTTTCCGCCGCCTGATTGATGAATTTAATTTTACTCATGAAGTATTGGGAAGCCGTCTCGGCGTCAGCCGCCCCTACGTCAGCAACATCTTGCGTCTGCTGAACCTGCCCGAAGACATCCAAGCCGCCCTTGCCAAAGGCGAAATTCCTTTTACCGCCGGCCGAACCTTAGCCGGAATTCCGCCGGAGCGTCAGCTTGAAGTCTTTTTAAAGTTAAAAAACGGACAAATCACCCCAACAAATTTAGAAGTTGAATCTCATAAAGTCAACGTCCGCCGCCATGTCCGCAAACTCGGTAAAGACCCAAACATCTCCGCCAAAGAAAAAGAGCTGGAAGCCGCGCTGGGCACCCGCGTCGCAATCAAAAAATCCGGCTCGGCCGGACAGGTGATAATTGATTTTTATTCCGAAGAAGATTTGGCGAATTTAGTGGAAAAGTTAATAACCTAAACTTTTAACATTTCATTTCCACCATTTGAAATGTTAAAATAAATTTCATTGTGCGGTTGGCAGATAAAACGGTATATGATATATCGAAGATAGTTAGTTATTAATAAAAAAATAATCATGACCAAACTTATTCAACTAAAATTTTCAAAAATAAAATACAGCGGTGATTCTATTGGTGATGATATTCGTCTAAGAATTGAGGTGTTAAACAAGTTTTTAAGCGTTGATAAAAGAATTAAAAATGGCACAACCGCAGAAATTAATCGGGAAATTGGCAGATTTGAAACCAATCAAAAATTATTTGAAGCCGGCTTGCGAATTACTGTTATTGAAAAAGATATCTTGTTTAATGATGTTAACAGTATTGATGGCGATATAAAAATTGATACATCTGTCGCTAAATCGCAGCCATTGGTTTATAAAGTTCAAATCAGAGAAACTCGTTCAGTTTTAGGAAAAATTTGGGGAAAGAAAATTGCTAACTTTGAAATAGTATTGGAAGCGATAGTTGGAGATATTGAACTATATACGCCAGATATTTTTGATGGCTGGCTCCGGGCGCGGGATGCAAAATATAATGAAATTGCTTTTCCTGCCTATATAAAAGTAAAACCAGAATATATTAAAAATAAGCGCGAATATTTTACTCCATTAGAGGGCGCGTATTATAATCAATTAGCATCCATCAAATTACAAGCTGACGGCTCTTCATATTTCATTTCTGGCGTCAAACATGAACCGATGGCTAAGGCCGCCTATTCCATCTCCACAAAATCGTTTATTCTGAATGGTAAAAAATATCAAACTGTAGATTATCCAGATGCGCCCTGGAAAAAAGGTTTGTATGATATAGAAATACCAGATTATCCACACGGTAGAAATGATCAATATACTGAAGCTAAAAGACAAAAAGTTTGGTTTAGGATTAGCCATGAGGGAGGAAGATATTTACATGTAGGCAGTCGTTCTCTTGGTTGTTTGACTATTATAGAAACTGGTCGTTGGCTGGAGATTTATAACGCCATCATTAAGGCGCGCAAGGGCGACTCTATGAGTGTCGGCGTCCTCGAAGTAGTTGATTAGAACAACTATGTTTCAAAAACACAAAATTAAAATCTTATTTATTTTTTTAACAATAATATTTATAATCGCCAGTTTGATTGTTTGGCAAAAATATCCTTTTGGGGTAAGACAATACAAAACCATTACCCTTGGCATGCCTGCTGCGGAAAAAGCTGGTGATCATATTATCTGGGCGCCTCCTTATAATCGAGTTCCGGAGGAGTCGGAATTTTTTGTATATTCGCTTGGCGATAAAAATATGTGTATTGGATCGGATTGCGGCATGGGCGGATATTTTGTAGAATGTCTTGGCGGTTGGATTTCCGGATATAGAAATATCGGAGATGTGCTTGATTATGGATTAAGCAGTGTTGGGGTAGATATTGATAAGCAAAAAATCATCACTATCGCCGATAAAAATGCTAAAATTGTCGGTATTTATCCTGGCGCCGGCATCAGAAATTTGCCATATATTTTACGCAATCATCGCGACCTCGTGCCCGATGCCCGATTTAAAATGTGTTTAGATTTATTACCACGGCGCTGGAAATAAAAACCAAATGCTCCATTAGCATTACTTAACTGATGGGGCGTTTTTTATTAACATTTCATTTCCACCATTTGAAATGTTAAAATCTTAAGCAGAAAATTTTGGAGTGAGACGGCTAAACTTTCCGGTGCCGCTTTTGAAATCCGATTTCGGGTACCCGAAATCGGATTTCTATTGCCGTGTCATAAAGTCAACGTCCGCCGCCATGTCCGCAAACTCGGCAAAGACCCAAACATCTCCGCCAAAGAAAAAGAGCTGGAAGCCGCGCTGGGCACCCGCGTCTCAATAAAAAAATCCGGCAGTTCAGGCCAGATAATTATTGAATTTTATTCCGAGGAAGATTTGGGCAATTTAATTGTTAAATTGCTAAATCGCTAAATTGTTTTATTGTGAAGGGATAGCTGCTGTTTTATTTTACTCTTGGCTGAAGCGGTCTTGGCGATCCGAAGCCAGTCCGGACTCGGACTTTTTTTTGTCCGGTCAATTATTATTTCCACCACATCCCCATTTCTTAATTTTGTGTCTAATTTTTCCATCACCCCGTTTATTTTAACCCCGCCGCAGCGGTTGCCGATATCGGTATGAATGTAATAGGCAAAATCTATCGGCGTTGCCTCCTCTGGTAAATCAATCACGTCTCCTTTTGGCGTCAAGACAAAAATCCGATTTTGAAACGCGTCAATTTTTAAGGTTTTAATGTATGTCTGCGAATCTTCAGCTTCCTTCTGCCATTTAACCAACTCGTTTACCCATTGCAGTTTTTTTGGCAGCTCGTATCCTTTATGACTAAATCCTTTTTTTAGTCTGTCAAAAAATTTTAAATCCATCTCTTTATAGTGCCAATGCGCCGCGATGCCGTACTCGGCGTGTTCATGCATCTCCGGCGTCCTAACCTGCAGCTCAACAATTTTTCCGCCGGTCGCAAATACTGTCGTGTGCAGCGACTGGTAGCCGTTCGGTTTTGGCTGGGCGATATAATCTTTAATCCGGCCGATTAACGGCTTCCACATGTGATGAATTATTCCTAAAATTTTATAGCAGTCGGAAATCGTCGGCACAATCATCCTTACCGCCACTAAATCGTAAATGCGGTCAACGTCTTTATTATATTGCGGCCGCAGCAATTTTTGGTACAAGCTGTAAAAATGTTTGGCGCGCCCGTGAATTGAAATTAATTTTATTTTTTCTTCTTTAATTTCTTTTTTTAAAATATTAATGACATTATTGATAAACTCCAGCCGCTCCTGATATTTCGGAATTATTTCTCGCTGAAACCAGGCAAACTCCTCGGGCAGAGCGTAAGGAAATGCCAAATCTTCAAGTTCGCCTTTAAGCTGGCTCATGCCCAGCCGATTGGCAATCGGCGCGTAAATTTCTAAAACTTCTTTGGCGATTCGCTCCCGTTTTTCTTCCGGCAGCGCCGACAACGTTTTTAAATTATGAAGCCGGTCGGCCATCTTAATTAAAACTACCCGAATATCTTCCGCCATTGAGATAAACATCTTCTGCAAATTCTCCGCGTATTTTTCATCGCCGCGGTATTTTATAATGCTTAGTTTTGTGATTCCGGCCACTAATTTTTCCACTTCGTCGCCGAAATTTTTTTTAATGTCCACCAGATTATATTGTGTGTCTTCGGCAACATCATGCAGTATTGCCGCGATAATCGTTGGCAAATCAAGTTTCATCTTCGCCAAAATTATCGCCGTCTCTAACGGATGGCTGATGTAAGGATCGCCCGACTTTCGTTTTTGTCCTTCATGCGCTTCCTTGGCAAAATCAAAAGCCAGCCGTACCATATCTAAATCCGCTTTTTTATTGTTTTTTTTAATAATTTTTA
>CAYHQU010000057.1:4582-5948 GCA_964358955.1 uncultured Gammaproteobacteria bacterium
GCCAGCCGTACCATATCTAAATCCGCTTTTTTATTGTTTTTTTTAATAATTTTTAATAGCTCTTCAATGCTGGCCATCTCATTGTATTAATATTTAAAAATAGGTATAATTATAATATAGCAGGGGATTGTCCAAAAATCAAGATTGTTCTATTGTTGTCTTGTTTTACCGTTAACAATAGAACAATGGAACAATTGAACAATAGTTAATAACTCTATGAATTTTCTATTTTATTTTCTATTTATTTTAGCTGTTATCGGCCTGGCGACCGCTGTCTTTTTTTATCAGAAAAAAACCAAAGCGTCATTGACGCCTACTTTGTCAATGTACGCCCGAAATTTAACCGAGATGGCCGCCGCCGGCAAACTTGACCCGGTAATCGGCCGCCAGCCGGAAATTGAACGCGTCATCCAAATTTTATCCCGCCGCGAGAAAAATAATCCCGTGCTCGTCGGCAAAGCCGGCGTTGGCAAAACCGCGGTTGCCGAGGGTCTGGCCCAGGCAATCGTGAAAAATAAGGTGCCAAAAGTGTTGGCTGGAAAAAAAGTCCTGGCCCTTGACCTTGCCGGCATTGTCGCCGGCACCAAATACCGCGGCGAGTTTGAACAACGGCTGAAAAAAATTGCCGATGAAATTACTTCTGCCGAGCGCCAGATAATTTTATTTATTGATGAAATCCACGCCCTGGCCGAAGCCGGTGAAGCCAAAGGCGCCATCGGCGCCGCTGACATTTTAAAGCCCGCCTTAGCCCGCGGCGACCTGCAAGTCGTCGGCGCGACCACTCGCGACGAATACATAAAGTTTATCAAACGCGACGCGACCTTAGACCGCCGCCTCCACCCGATTTTAATTGACGAACCAACGCCGGCCGAAACCGCCGAAATTTTGCAAGGCATTAAATTTAAATACGAGGATTATCATAAAGTAAAAATTTCGGATGCGGCGATTAAAACCGCGGTTTCCGTGGCGGCCAAATACATTAAAGACCGGTCGTTTCCGGACAAAGCCATTGACTTAATTGATGAAGCGGCGTCCAAAGTGAGTTTAGAAAAAGTTGAAGGCGAAATTAAAGACAAGGTGCCGCAAGTCCTGCCCCGGCATATTCAGCAAGTTTTTAAAGAGGGGCAGGAGGATAAGATATAAACACAGAAAACACAAAAAACACAAAAACACCGACGGCGATTGTTCTATTGTTCTATTGTTATTTTGCTATTTGGAAGTGAGACTTCCAAAAGAATTGTTTAATATGTCATTCAAAAAACAACCCGTTTTTTCCTTAGTGGACACCGAAACCAAAACCAAACTTTCTTTAAGAACTGCATTTTTAGTTTTAATCATTGCGGCTAATGCCGCGGTATTTTTAGGG
>CAYHQU010000058.1:0-5940 GCA_964358955.1 uncultured Gammaproteobacteria bacterium
TAATTACTTTAAATTACGAAACTCATATAATTTAGCTTAGTTTTGTGTCTAGTTTCGATTAGTTTAGTGATTAAGCCATTTTAAACCCGAAAAAAAGCGAAACTTAATCTGAAAACCAATCTAAACACCTATTTCGTAACTCAAGCTAATTAATAGTTATCAAATGCCCAAAACTTTTCACTTAGAAATTATCACCCCGGAGCGCATTGTCTTTAGTCAGGATGTGAATCAAATTACCCTCCCCACCTTAAGCGGCGAGATTACGATTTTGCCCAATCATCTCCCCTTAATTAGTAGTCTTAACGCTGGCGAGCTAAAAATTGTCAGCAATGGTCAAGAAATCTTTCTGGCCATCTCCAGCGGTCTAATTCAGGTTAATCCCAATTCCGTTAAAATTTTAGCCGACACTGCCGAACGCGCTGAAGAAATTGACGAAGCTCGCGCTGAAGCCGCTAGGCTGCGCGCCCAAACTTTGCTTAAAGAAAAGCGCGCCGAGGCTGTTGACTATACCGCTTTAAGCGCTAAAATTGATAAAGAATTAGCGCGTCTTAAAGTCGTCCGCCGCCGTCGTCAGCGCACCCCGCCGCCGTCGGTATCTAGTGAAAAATAAAATTTTGCTATTTCTAAACCCGACAGTTAATAGATTATTTTCAAAAAATTTAAATAATTTCCTGATATTCAGCTACCTGATATCATTCTCCTGATTAACTGATATCCTGATAACCTGCCAGGCTATCAGCTTAACAGTTTAACCGGGATAGGTTTTAGGCTATCAGGCTGCCAGTTTTAAATTCACATATGTCTTCTCACGCCTGCCAAAGTATTGTTTTCCGCTGCCTGGACTTTCGCTTAAAGCCCAGCGTTTTGTCGTCTTTACTCGCTGAAGTCGGCTGCCCTGACGGCAGTTATGATTTAGTTTCTGTCGCCGGCGCGGCTAAAGATTTCTTAAGTAACAATCCCGCTGAAGTGCAATTTCTAAAAAAGCAGCTCTGGCTTTCGCAGCAATTGCATGGCGTAAAAGAAGTGATTTTTCTAATGCATGAAAACTGCGGCGCCTACGGCATTGCTGATAAAAAAGTTGAAATGGAAACGTTTGACGCTGACCTAAAGAAAATTATCAGCGCCCTTAAGCAGTCCGCCGAATTTGCCGGCCTGCATTATAAGGCCTTTATAATTGTTGGCGTTGAGTCCGGCAAGCTAAGCTTGCAGCCGTTTTCTGTTTAGATTGATGTCTGCGGCAGTTTCCGAATGGTTCTTTTTGCCCGTTGGCTTTACTCCGACGGGTTTTATTTTAACACCGGAATGTTGAGGCCTTGCCCCAACCCGCGCGCGGCATAATCTTTGTTTTACGTGCGCGTCAGTCAGGGCATAAGCCCTAACACTCTGGTTGCCCGATTCAATTTGATTTGACAAAAGGATTTTCAACATCAAAAAATTACAATCGTGCCGGAGCAGGCCTTGTTGCGCCACGTTGTATAACTGCGGTGTCTGCCCGGGACTTGGCTCGGCCGGCTACATCAATTTGTTTTGGTGTTTTCGCCTGCCTTGCCGTAGTCCCGCTAAGCGGGACGAAGGCCGGTGTTTTAAGGTTTTATTGTTTTAATGACACCGGTATACTCTTGCTGTCTGTTGGTGTCCTCACCAACAGACCCATTATTTGCATTTTTTTCTAATTTGTGCTATATTAATCTTAATTCATTATTAATGCGGTTTCTCGGCCTAGCCCGCCTAAGTGGACTACGCTTGGAAATTTGCCAAAAGTTAATATGTTAGACAAAAAAGCTAAAGATCGGATTATTAAAAAATTTAAAGTCCACGAGTCCGATACCGGTTCTTCCCCGGTGCAAATTGCGATTTTAACCGAAGAAATTAAACAACTCACCAAACACTTGAAAGAACATAAAAAAGATTTTTCTTCCCGCCGCGGTCTGCTCCGTAAAGTTGCCGAACGCCGCAAGCTGCTAAATTATTTATACCGCGAAGACCAAAAATTATACAGTAAAATTGTTAAAGAATTAAAATTAAAAGTAATTAATCCTGAAGAAAAGAAAGCTCAGGAGGATTTGCTTGCCGCTGAAATTTCCGACACTGAAACTGCTACCGACAAAACCGAACATGTTGCCGAGCAGCCGAAATAATTTCGGCCGTTCTTTTTATTTTGCAATTGCAATCGTAATAAAATATCACATATTAAACAGACATCATATCTGCGTTTATCTGCGTCCCGCTTAGCGGGATCCGCGTTTTTCTGCTTCTATTTGTTATAAAAATATTCTTGGCAATAACTAGAAAAAAGTAATTAAAATAATTATTCATTTTACAATCTATGATCAAACACAAAGAACAACGTGTTGGCGTCTTCGTTGATGTCGCCAATATGTATCATTCCGCCAAAAATTTATACGGCGCCCGCGTCAATTTTTTAGAAATTTTGAAAGTTGCGGTCGCCGGCCGAAAACTAATTCGGGCCATCGCCTATGTTGTCCGTTCAAAAAGTATTGAAGAAGCCGGCTTTTTTGACGCCCTGGGAAAGCAAGGATTTGAAGTTAAAAGTAAGGATTTACAAATTTTTGCCGGCGGGATGAAAAAAGCCGACTGGGACGTTGGCATTGCCGTAGACGCGATAAAACTTGCCGATCGGCTTGACACCGTAATTATTGTCACCGGCGACGGCGACTATATTCCGCTTGTTTTTTATCTAAAAGAAAATAAAGGCTGCCAAGTTGAAGTTGTCGCCTTTGGAAAAACTACCTCGTCAAAATTAATTGAACTTGCTGATGATTTTATTGATCTAGATTCAAGTTCAAAATTTTTAATCAAAAGCCGAAACTACCGGAAAATTTTTAATACTTAATTTATCAGGTTGTTATTTCCCGTCCAGCTAATAAATTTTATGAAGTTTATCGTAGATAGTTTATTGTTTAATGCGAATGACGATAAACAACACAGAGCCGGGCGGCGAAAAGCGATAAACGATAACCGATAACCTGGCTGATTTTTATTAATCACGCTGCGGAATAAAACTATATACTTAATAATTCATAATAAATAAATAATTAATCAAGTTTGCATGCTGACTCGTTAAAGGTTTTTTATTGCCGATGATAATTAAAAAATTGACCGGCAGCAAAAAACTAATAACGTGGGCAGACAAACTTTTGAAAGGTTTTTTATGTCTCTAAAGAAAACAAAAACTGGCGCTGTTAATCGCTTTGAAACCGAATTTGCCGGCCGAAAATTAATAATTGAAACCGGGAAGCTCGCCGGACAGGCCGACGGCTCCTGTACCGTGCAGTTTGGCGACACCGTCGTCTTAGCGACAGCGGTAATTTCCGAAACTCCTCGCGAAGGGATAGATTTTTTTCCGTTGATGGTTGATTACGAAGAGCGTCTTTACGCCGCCGGCAAAATTAAAGGCAGTCGCTGGATAAAGCGCGAAGGCCGTCCGACCGACGAAGCGATAATTTCGGCCCGCATGGTTGACCGTGCGATCCGGCCGTTGTTTGATGATTCAATCAAAAACGATGTCCAAGTGATTTTAACCGTTTTGTCCGTTGATGGCGAAAATGATTCTGACATCGTCTCTCTTTGGGCTGCTTCAACCGCGCTCGCAATCTCCAGTATTCCCTGGCAAGGCCCAATCGCCGGCGTTCGCGTCGGCCAGTCTGCCGCCGAGGAAAATAAAAAAAGCGAACTGATAATTAATCCAACCTGCACCGTTTTACAGACAAGCAACCTTGACCTTATTGTCGCCGGCGACAGTCAGCGCGTCATCATGCTTGAATCAAATTGTAAAGAAGTATCAGAAGAAAGGGTCTATGAAGCAATTGAATTTGGTCAAAAGCATCTTAAAAAAATAATCGGCATTATTGCCGAAATTCAAAAAGCCGTCGGCAAAGAAAAAATAAAAATTGAAAAGATTGAGACCGAAAATAAAGACGCCGCCGACTCTGGACAAGAGCTCATTGCTAAAGTGGAAAACTGGATTAACGACAATGTTGTCAAATCGTTATATGCTAAAAATATTCCTTCCAAACAATCGCGAAAAGAAGTTGTCGGCACTCTCAAAGAAGAACTTCTAAAATATCTTGAATCGGAAAACATTGGCAAAGAACGCCGCGGACAAGCCGCCGCGATGTTTAAGTATTACATTGAAAATATTGTCACTGAACAAATTTTAAGTTCGGAAAAAAGAGTTGATGGCAGAAATCTGGCTGAAATTCGTCCCCTGTCTGCCGAAGTCGGTCTTCTGCCGCGGACGCATGGCTCCGGCCTTTTCTCCCGCGGGGAAACCCAAATTCTCTCCGTTGTAACTTTAGGCGCGCCCGGCGACGAGCAGTTTCTGGAAGGCATGGAAGAAAACGGCCGCAAGCGCTATATGCATCATTACAACTTTCCGCCGTTTTCTGTTGGCGAAACTGGACCGATGCGCTCGCCCAGCCGCCGCGAAATCGGTCATGGCGCCTTAGCCGAACGCGCGCTCCTGCCAATGCTGCCGCCGCGCGAAGACTTCCCTTATACAATCAGAGTTGTCTCTGAAGTGCTTGGTTCTAATGGTTCTTCATCAATGGGTTCAGTTTGCGGCTCAAGCTTAGCTTTGATGGACGCCGGTGTTCCAATCAAAAAACCAGTTGCCGGTATTGCCATGGGTCTTGCCTCCGATGATAAAAAATATAAAGTATTAACCGACCTGCAGGATTTAGAAGACGGTCCCGGCGGCATGGACTTTAAAATCGCCGGCACCCGCGACGGCATCACCGCTATTCAGATGGACACCAAAACCGCCGGTCTGCCGCTGGAAATCGTTAAAGAAACGCTCGCCAAAGGAAAAATCGCCCGCCTGCAGATTTTAGATGTCATTCAAAAAGTAATCGCCTCCCCGCGTCCCGAACTTTCTCCTTACGCTCCGCGCATTATCAGCTTTAAAATTAATCCTGATAAAATTCGCGACGTTATCGGTCCGGGTGGAAAAATTATCAACGAAATTATTGATACCACCGGTGTTCAAATTGATATTGAAGACGACGGCACGGTGATGATTACCGCCACTGACATGGAAGGCGGCAAAAAGGCGGAGGACTGGGTTAAGAACTTAACCCGTGAAATTAAAGTCGGCGAAATATTTAAAGAAGCGAAAGTCGTCAGAATTATGGACTTCGGCGCTTTCGCGCAGCTAACCCCAAATCAAGACGGAATGATTCATATCTCCGAGCTGGCGCCTTATCGCGTCGGCAAAGTAACTGATGTTGTCAAAATCGGCGACATTGTTGCGGTTAAAGTTATTCAAATTGACGACCACGGCCGCCTTAATTTATCAATGAAAGCGTTGCTGCCAAACAGCGGACCCAACGACTACAACAATCGTCCGCCCCGCACCCCCCGTCCCGATCGTCGGCCGCGGTTTAGATGATAATTAACTCTCATCATATCCAATAAAAATCGGCTCACCCGCGTTTGAGCCGATTTTTAGGTTGCATTGTCAAATTCAGCCCTAAATGATATTATTAAATATATGGACATGCGGCTGGTAAAATTAAATGATGCTAGCCAATGGGCTACTCAACATCTAAATAAGGAAGTTACAACTTCTAATATTTCTTATTTAATTCAGTACGGCAAAATAAAAAAATATGGCAGCAACGGCACCATTCTTATTAATTTAGATGATCTGATAAAATATTATAACTCTTTTAACGGAAAACGAGAAATAAACTGGAAAAAAAGAATCGGCGCCGATCTTAATTGGACATTATCATTTGATCATCTCCGTGAAAAAGACACGACAAAACACGTCCATCGACTACATCCTTATAAAGGAAAATTTATTCCGCAATTAGTTGAATATTTTATTGACAATCATACCGACAATTTTAAACAACAAACTTTCTTTAACGAAGGAGATATTATTTTAGACCCCTTTTCCGGTTCCGGCACAACTCT
>CAYHQU010000059.1:0-4153 GCA_964358955.1 uncultured Gammaproteobacteria bacterium
GTAATTAGCTTAAAGCAGAACTGATAAGACTTATAAGTCGTATAGGTCTTATACGTCGTATAGGTCTTATACGTCCGTGGCACTGGCGACCAGCTTACTGAATTTGTCAAGCGACCACTTCTTCAATACTGCCTTTCATATAAAAATTTTGTTCGGGAATATTATCATATTTGCCAGACAAAATTTCGGAAAAACTTTTAATCGTATCTTTGAGCGGGACGTATTTACCGGGACGGCCGGTAAAAGTTTCCGCAACCGAAAACGGCTGGGATAAAAATTTCTGGATTTTCCGGGCGCGAGAGACAACTTGTTTATCTTGTTCAGACAGCTCTTCAATACCCAAAATGGCAATAATATCCTGCAGCTCTTTGTAGCGCTGAAGAACTTTTTGGACGCCGCGAGCGGTTTGGTAATGTTTTTCACCAACAACATGGGGGTCTAAAATAGTGGAAGTAGAATCAAGCGGATCAACAGCCGGATAAATACCAAGTTCGGCTAAACTTCTGGCTAAGACGACGGTGGAATCAAGGTGGGCAAAAGTGGTGGCTGGCGCTGGATCAGTTAGATCGTCGGCGGGCACGTAAATCGCCTGAACCGAGGTGACTGAACCATTTTTAGTGGAAGTGATACGCTCCTGAAGCTCGCCCATTTCCGTGGAAAGAGTTGGCTGATAACCGACCGCGGAAGGAATGCGGCCGAGCAGAGCCGAGACTTCGGAGCCGGCTTGAGCAAAACGAAAAATATTATCAATAAATAATAAAACGTCTTTTTTTTCTTCATCGCGAAAATATTCGGCCATGGTCAACGCGGTTAGCCCCACGCGCAAGCGCGAGCCCGGCGGTTCATTCATCTGGCCAAAGACAAGTGTTGTATTTTTTAGAACACCGGATTTAGTCATATCCAAATACAAGTCGTTGCCTTCGCGGCTGCGCTCCCCCACTCCGCCGAAAACCGAGTAGCCGCCATGCTTGGTGGCAATATTATGAATTAATTCTTGGATAACAACAGTTTTGCCAACACCGGCGCCGCCGAATAAACCAACCTTGCCGCCTTTAACAATGGGACAAATCAAATCAATAACTTTAATGCCGGTCTCAAAAATCTCGGTGCTGGTAGACTGGTCGGTTAAGGGCGGCGGGGTGCGATGGATGGGATAAGATTTTTTGGTTTTGACCGGCGGCTGATTATCAATAACATCGCCGAGGACATCAAACATCCGGCCTAGAGTTTCTTTGCCGACCGGCACGGTTATGGGCCTCCCTAAATCAGTTACGACCGTACCACGCCGCAGACCTTCGGTTGGGCCAAGCGAGACAGTGCGGACAAGCTGACCTGACATATGCTGCTGCACTTCTAAAATCAGCCGGCTTTTGTCGGGAAGAGAAATGGCTAAAGCGTGGTAAATGTCCGGCAGATCTTTTTCAAAATAAACATCCACGACCGGACCGATTATTTGTTTGATTGTTCCTTGATTAGACATAAAGTAAAAGTTATTAACCTTCCAGCGCGACCTTGCTGATAGTAATTTCGGAAATTTCTTGGGTAATGCTGGACTGTCTGATTTTATTAAAACTTAAAGTTAAATCGCTAATTAAGTCAGTGGCGGCGTCGGCGGCGTTGCGCATCGCAAACATGCGGGCGCTGTGTTCGGAAGCATTGGATTCTAAAATAGCTTGATAAATTTGCAGCTCAATGAGCCGCGGCAAAAAATTATCTAAAACTATAGCGGCTGATGGTTCAAAAATATATTTATAATTCCAGCGATTTTCAGGCGTTGAGACGGGCGTTTTTTCCGATTGGCGTCCCACCTCGCCTAAGTCAACGGGCCTGGCAGTGACGATTGGTAAAATTTGTTTGATCTGGGGCTGTTGTTTAAGCGAGCTGATAAAATCAGTATAAATTAAAACAACTTGATCAAAATGTTTATTTAAATATTGATCCAAAATAAGCTTGGAGATGGGGCGGATGGCATTAATGTCGGTGATAATATCGGATTTGGCAAAATCGGCAATAATTTGGGCGTTATGACTGGCAACTAACTGGGCGCCTTTTTTACCGACGGTAATAAATTCAAATTGAGTTGCGGCGGCCGCCGTGGATTGATTTTTCAAATAAGTTAAAGCGTGGCGGACGATTTGCTGATTAAAAACGCCGCAGAGGCCGCGATTGGAACTGAACAATAAAATACCGATACGATTGATTTTTGTTTTTGGGGCTAATAACTTATGGAGGCGAGGGTTGGTTTTAGAGGCAATGGCTAAAACAAGCTGCCAGGCGAGCTTCGAAAAAGGCCGGCTGGCTAAAACAGCGCTGACGGCTTTTTGCATTTTGGCGGCAGAAACCAACTCCATGGCTTTGGTAATTTTTTTAATGTTAGCCACCGAGCGAATCTGTTTTCTAATTTTTAGAGTAGAAGGCATGGGGAAAATGGGAGTGTTAAATATACTAAATTGTCGTCCCGCGCGAAACTAAGCGAAACTTAAGCCGCCCAATACTCTTTGATATTCCAAGTTTCTGCTGGCGGCTTAGCACGAAACTACGCGAAACTATATTTAGGAAACAGTCCCATTAAAAATCAAATATCAAAAATAAAAAATAAAAGTAAACAACGGATTATTTACTGGCTTTGTCCTGACTTTTTTCTGGCAGAAATATTTTTTTGTAATCAGTAACTAAAGCGATAATTTCTTTTTGGGTTTTATCGGCTAAATCTTTGGTTTTAGTAATTTCTGAAAAAACTTTTTTGCCGTGAACAGCTAAATGCCGAAACAGGCCGGATTCAAACGCGCAGATTTGTTCAACTGGCAGGTCATCAAGCAAACCAGAAATTGCCGCCAACAGAATGACAACTTGTTTGGCGACAGTAAGCGGCTGATACTGATCCTGCTTTAAAATTTCAGTCAAGCGCAGGCCGCGATTAATTTGGGCTTGAGTCGCTTTATCAAGATCAGAACTGAATTGGACAAAAGCGGCAAGTTCACGAAATTGCGCCAGTTCCAAGCGGAGCTTGCCGGCAACTTTTTTCATGGCGGGAATTTGCGCGGCAGAACCGACGCGGGATACCGACAGCCCAACGTTTAAGGCGGGGCGGATGCCTTGATAAAATAAATCAGACTCAAGATAAATTTGACCATCAGTGATAGAAATCACGTTAGTGGGAATGTAGGCGGAAATATCGCCGGCTTGAGTTTCAATTATCGGCAAAGCGGTTAAAGAACCGCCGCCATGCGCTTGATTCATTTTACAAGCGCGTTCAAGCAAGCGAGAGTGGAGATAAAAAATATCGCCGGGATAAGCTTCGCGGCCGGGCGGGCGGGAAAGCAGTAAAGAAATTTGGCGGTAAGCAACCGCATGTTTTGATAAATCATCATAAATGACTAACACATCTTTGCCCTGGTCTTTAAAAAATTCACCCATAGCGCAGCCGGCGTAGGGGGCGATAAAAGAAAGCGAGGCGGGATCAGCGGCGCCGGACAAGACAACAATGGTATGGGACATTGCGCCAACCTCATTCAGCTTGGCGATGAGTTTGGCAATTTTTGATTTCTTTTGGGCAATGGCGACGTAAATACAAATCACATTTTCAGCTTTTTGGTTAATAATGGTATCAATAGCCAAAGCGGTTTTGCCAGTTTGGCGGTCGCCAATTATCAGCTCGCGCTGGCCGCGGCCAATCGGGATCATGGAGTCAATGGCTTTGATACCGGTCTGCAGCGGAGTATTGACCGGCTCGCGAGCAATAACGCGGGGGGCGATTTTTTCAATTGGATAAAATTTATCAGATTTAATTTCCCCTTGGCCGTCCAACGGCTGGCCTAATGGATTAACAACCCGGCCGACTAAAGCCGGGCCGACTGGGACTTCCAAAATACGGCCGGTGGCTTTAACAATATCCCCTTCTTTAATTTTTTGCGTCTCGCCTAAAACCATGGCGCCAACTAATTCTTCTTGCAAATTTAGCGCGACGCCGAAAATATTGCCGGGAAATTCCAACATTTCTGAACTCATAACGTCAGACAGGCCGGTAATTTTGGCGATGCCGTCACCAATTTCAACAACGGTGCCAACGTGTTCGGTTTTGGCTTTGGACTCAAAGCCCTGAATTTGTTTTTTTAAAATTTCAATAATGTAATCTTTGTTTGCTTGGGACATA
>CAYHQU010000059.1:4253-5733 GCA_964358955.1 uncultured Gammaproteobacteria bacterium
TAACTTTTAGATAATTCAAGGCGTAAATTTTCAAGCTGGTTTTTAAGAGTGCCATCAACAATGGTGTCGGCAATTCTTACGGCAGCGCCGCCAATCAGCGACAGGTCAGAAATATTTTTAACAACAACATTTTGGTTTAAGGACTGCTTAAGCTCTGAAGCAACTAAATTTAACGTTTCGTCGGATAGCGGCTTGGCAGTACTAATCTGGACGGGAATTTCACCTTCCTGCTTTTGGGCGTATGTTTTAAATTCTTCAATAAGGCGAGGCAGTTTTAACAATAAATGGTGGCGTTCCAAAATAACTAAAAAATTATTGATCGCAGCCGGCAGGGCGGAGGGGGGCAACGCAACCGTTGCTTCATACAAAGCAACCGCATATTTTTTAATGGAAATTTTTTTGGCCATATATTGTTGACATTTGACAAGTGACAATTTGGCATGGAGTTCAACTCCAAACACTTGGAGTTGAACTCCGGAGCGCTACACTGACCTACTACGCGGATCGGCACGCTGATCTTTATTTCGTAATTAATATATTATATTACTTTTTTAATTACTTGTTCAATTAAAGTCCAGTCTTTTTGCGGATCAAGTTTTTCTTGAAGAATTTTTTCAGTTGCCGAAACGACGAGAGAGCCAATTTCAGTTTTGGCTTCAGTAATAATTTGCTGCTTTTCTTGGGCAAGCTGCTTTTTGGCGGCGACAATAATCTGGCTGGATTCAGCCCGAGATTTAGCAATAATTTGCTGCCGCTCCTTTTCCGCTTCGGCTTGCGCGTTTCTAATAATTGTTTCAGCTTGAGTTTTTGAAGCTAAAATTTTCTTTTCGTTTTCTTTATTGATAAGCTCAACTTGGCGCTTAATGTCTTCGGCTTGTTTAAGACTGTCTTTTACTTTAGAGGACCGCTCGTCAAGCATTTTAATGACTGGCTTAAACAAAAATTTAGACAAAATTAAAAGTAAAACCAAGAAATTTATCGCTTGGGCAAGCAAAAGCCGCCAATCAATACCTAATTTTTGGAATAATTCCATAATAATTATAATGCTATTTACAAACCAACACCAAGATGGTGACACAAGGCCGGACGCAGATAGGACTGAATAATTTACACAAATTTAATCACGAGCGAAACAACCAAGGTGTAAATCGCGATCGCTTCCAAAAAAGCAATGGCCATAATCATGGGGATTTGAATTTTGTTAGCGGCTTCGGGGTTGCGGCCGATGGCTTCCATGGCTTTAGCGGCGAGCTTGCCAATAGCAAAAGCCGGGCCAAAGGCGCCAGCAGCAATTGCCAGCATTGAAGCAATTGATTTGACTGCCTCTAAATTACTAAGGATTCCGGTCGCAACTTCTTTGGTGACTTCTTGTTCCATATAAATTTATCTCCTTGGGATAGCGGGTGTCGCTATCCAGTTAATGGTTAACTTTAATATAAAAATATAGACACGGGCTTGCGCTTTGGAGCTTAGCTCCCAG
>CAYHQU010000060.1:0-2806 GCA_964358955.1 uncultured Gammaproteobacteria bacterium
ATTACTGCAGCGGCCACCCGGAAGATGAATCGCGCTGCTATAAAAATCTTTGTCCTTATTTAACAAAACATTCTGACGAAGGCGAAGGCGACCTTGAGGCCCAGGGATCGGTTGGCAATGCCGATACTGCCGACAACTGGAAAATTGATTTTGCCGGCAACGCGATGTTTGTCGGCGGCGACCCTTCTGACCAAAGTATCATTACCGAACCCGGTGTCTACGGCTGCGATATTCATGTTGCCATTTTATCTCAAGTTGAATGTTCGGATCGGGACGGCGACACTTATTTTTACGAAGGCGGCGGCTGCGGCGCGGCCGACTGCAACGACAATAATTCCGCAATCAACCCGGCTGCTGCTGAAATTTGCGCTGACGGTCTTGACAACGATTGCGACGGCCTGATTGATGAAGGCTGCGGCGGCCCATCAGCCCCGCAATGTTCAGACGGAATTGATAATGATGCTGACAGCAAAACTGATCTGCAAGACCCTGGCTGCGACACTGCCGCTGATAACGATGAAATCAATCCGCCAAGCATTGAACCCGGCGAACTGATTATTACTGAAATCATGCAAAATCCAACCGCCGCCTCCGACGCTAACGGTGAATGGTTTGAAATTTATAACACCACCGGCAGCGCGCTAAATTTATCTGGCGTAATTATCAAAGACGATGGCAGTAATGAATTTACCGTCGGCGATGTTGAAATTGCCAACCACAGTTATTTTGTGTTTGCCAAAAAAGGCGACAGCGCTGTCAACGGCGGCGTTACTGCCAACTATGATTATCCTGATGGTTTTAGTTTAAGCAACACCGCCGATGAAATAATTTTAATATTTAGCGCCACCGAAATTGACCGCGTTGCCTATGACAATGGCGCAACTTTCCCCAACCCCGCTGGCGCTTCAATGATTCTTTCTAACATTAACGCTGACAATAATATTGGCGCGAATTGGTGTGTTTCAAGCAGCGCCTACGGCGCCGGCGACAAAGGCACTCCCGGCGCGGCCAATGATTTATGTTCTGGTCAAACTCCGGCCTGCGCTGACGGTATTGATAATGACAGTGATGGCAAAATAGATTTGGACGACCCGGGCTGCGCCAACGCCTCTGACAATGACGAATATAATGCGCCGGTATGCGCCGACTCTGATGCTGACAGTTTTTCTGTGGCGGGCGGATCTTGCGGTACTGTTGACTGCAACGACAATAACGCGGCAATAAATCCTAACGCCGCCGAAGTCTGTAATGACCAGATTGACAACGACTGCGACGGCTTAGCTGACAGCGCTGATCCATCGTGTCAAACTTATCAGTGCAGTGACGGCCTTGATAATGACGGCGACAGCTTTATAGATTATCCCGCTGACTCTGACTGCCAAAGCGCCGTTGACAATTCGGAAGCCGCGCAAATTCAAACGGCAACCGCCGGCGGCGGCGGAGGCGGCGGAGCTCCATTATTTTTAATCATTCATACGGAACAAACTAAAGACGCCAAAACCGTAACCGCGACCGTTTCTTGGCATACCAATTATCCGGCGACCAGCCGCGTCGTCTATGACACTGTCTCTCATCCGCAGTTAGGCGCCGCGCCAAATTATGGCTACGCTTATTCCAGTCCGGAAGACAGCGCCAAAGTAACTTATCACGAAGTGGTAATTACCGGACTCTTGCCTAATACAATGTATTTCTGGCGCGCAATTTCTCACGGTTCGCCCGAGATCTATTCGCTTGAGCTGTCGTTTCAAACCTCAACAACGGCTGCCGAAATTGTAAATGAAGTCGGCGGCGCGGAAGTTGAGATTGCGCCCGAAGCAGAACTTTCCGAAACTACTCCTCCCGCCGGAACAATTGCCGGCGCCGAATACATTGCAACCGGCGGCGCGCTAGACGGTAAAATCGGTTATGCCGGCGATTACGGCGTCGGCGGCGCGCTCAACGAGGATGGAAGTGAAAAAGTAATTTCTCCAACCTCGGCCGGAACTGAAATCCGCGTTGAAGATTTTAACGCCGAAAACGCCGTGGCGATAAATTCCGAAAACACCGCCGAGCGGGAAAGCGTCCCTTGTTCAAATACCATTTGGATTTTATTGATAATAAATATTTTATTTGATATTTTGGTCTACGCGCGCGAACGCAAAAACACCGCCAAAAAAACCAACCTTTGGGCTTTCTTCGCGTTAATCGTTGTCATGCCGGTGATAATTTGGTATCCGGCCTGCAATTTAACCTGGTGGTTATTTATTGTCGCGATTATTCAATTTTTTTATTTAGTAATTACCATCTCTCGCAACGGTTCGTCCAAGATGCCGGAAATTATTAACAGCATTGAGCTCGGTTCCGCTGGCTTAACTCCAAAAAATGATCGTAGCAGCCAGTCAAAAATTGAACCAAAATACACGCCGCCAAATGCCGAAAAAAAAGAGTCAATTGACGACAATATTTTTTTCCCGCCGATTGAGTAATTTTTTATTAATATAAGGGGGCAATGAAAAACAAAAACATAAATTTCATAGTCTTAAGCTATATCTTTTTTTGCATAATTTTTTAAGGACTCCGAGAAATCGGAGTTTTTTGCTTTAAAGACGCCCATGAGTCCGACTCCGAAGCTTCGGAGTCGGACTCTATCTTCCATCCGTCTTATATGTCGTATCAGAAGGCGACAATCGTCCCGCAACTGCGGGATCGCCTTCGGGCTGCGTGTTGGTGTCCCCGCCTTCGTCCCGTTTAGCGGGATCGCCAACACGCCCCGTCGTCTCCGTCCTATCTGTCTTATAAGTCCTATCTGTCCTATACGTCTTATAAG
>CAYHQU010000060.1:2906-4306 GCA_964358955.1 uncultured Gammaproteobacteria bacterium
CCTATACGTCTTATAAGCTGAAAATTGGAGTTTTATACTGACGGGATGTGTTTTCCCAAATATTATCAATTCACATATTAAAACTTAATCAAACAAAAAGGAGAAAAATGTATGAAAAAAATCTTGTTCAGCCTCGCGACAATCGGCGTGGTCTCGGCCCTGACTTTCGGCGCGACCACCGCTTTTTTCAGCGATACTGAAACCTCGGCCGGCAACACGTTTACCGCCGGCACCATTGACATCAGCGTTGACGGGGAAAATCCCTGGACAACCAGTTGGCACAACTATTTAGACAAACCGTCCCAGACCAACTATCTGGTTTTCCGCGTCCAGAACACCGGCGAAAACCCGGCTGATGTCTACAAAAAAATTACGGAAGTTGTAAATGCTGGCGGACTAAATGTTTATCCAACGTCAACGCCACCCCTTGCGTCTTCCGAGCCAGAATACGAAGCCGGCAACGGGCAGTTTGATCTAGCTGGAAATCCAACTGGCGTGGGTTACACCAAGCGCGACAACTTGTCGGCGTTTATGGTTTATGATATGTCGGTGTGTAAAGTGGGTGTGCTTAACGGTGAAAATAGCGCACCCTGCGAATGTTTAACCGCGGACACTGATGGAAATGGCAACGGCGCTCCAATCCCCGAAGGCCAATGTTGGGAAGTTTTAATTGACGGCGCTGACCAAGTCCGCATTGACAACGTAACAGATGTCTGGAAGCTAATCGCGGAAAATTTACTGCCAACCGAACAAGTTGTTGTGGCCCAAAGTTATCATCTAATGAACTGGGATGATTCTGGCGAACCGTTGGTCATGAACTGGGCGCAGGGCGATACGATGACTTTTGATATTGTTTTAGACGCCAGACAAATTGACGCTGAAGCGCCGGGCGTAATGACTAATAACACCGGCGCGCCAACGGCCACCGTCACTTTAGCGCAAAAAGACGCCGAGTGGAATATTGTCGCAGGAGCATCGGGTACATTAACTTACGCAATTGAGGGTCCAACTTTTGATTTTGATTTTTCCGCGACTGGTTTAGTCGCCAGCGCTAATTACTGCTTAATTTATTACGCTGACCCATGGCCAGGAACCGGTGGACAAGATATAAAATGTGATTTGTCAGATGGTAGTGGAAATATTAATTGGAGTGGAAATCCTGATACCGGCACAATTCCAGTTCCAGCCGACGCCAACGCCGCCGTTGGTGGAAAAGTTTGGTTAGTCCCAGCGGCAGATTATAATCAAGGCACAAACGAAATGATCGCCTGGAATCCCAGTCAATATTTATTTGATGTCGGGTTGGTAAATTATCTGAAACCATAAATCCATATGACCGAAGGCGACCCCCCCGGTTGGGGGGGGCCGAGGGGGCCCGGGCCCCCAGGTAAATGTAGGCG
>CAYHQU010000060.1:4316-5646 GCA_964358955.1 uncultured Gammaproteobacteria bacterium
TCTTTCCCCCGCGGGGAAGGAGAGGGATGGGGAGAGGATGGGGGGATGAAGCTAAAATCAACAACAAGAAGAAAAATTTCATTTTGTAAAAAATTGCGTCAAGAGCAAACCGAAGCACCGTAGGCGACATTCGCGCCGCCCGCCCTGCACCGAAGGCGCGCAACCGTTTGCGCGCCGCGCCGACCAAGCACCAAACGCCCTATCCAACAAACACTAAGCCGTCATTGCGCGCCCCGATCGCATCGGGCCGTGGCAATCACGAAAACCCTTTTGTCATTGCGAGGCCGCAGCAGCGGCCGTGGCAATCTCGATCCCGCTAAGCGGGATCGCTACGCGCTTCGCTTTTGTAGGATTATCCTACGAAAGCGGTGTCCGTGGCGAAAAATCTCTGCGAGAGATTTTTCGAGATTGCCACGCCCTCGCGCGGCTCGGGCTCGCAATGACAAGGAGGATTTTTCGAGATCCCCACGGCCGCTGCTGCGGCCTCGGGATGACAAAAAGGAATTTGCTTCCTGCCTGCCGGCAGGCGTCGTCCCGCTCGGCGGGACTCCTCGCAATGACCAAGGGGGTTTAGAGATCCCCACGTCGCCTGCGGGCTTCTCGGGATGACAAAGAGAATTCTTTTTCTATCCCGAAGGCGCGGTGGTCACGCCTGTCCGCCGTAGTCCCGTGACTGTGGGACGAAGGTGGATGACCGCGCCTTCGGAGCCGGGCTAATCAATCCTCTCCCTAACCCTCTCCTTGGTCTCAAGGAGAGGGAACATGACGTACGTGGATATGAAAATAATATAAAGTACCGAAGGCGACATTCGTCCCGCTAAGCGGGATCGCCTTCGGAGCCGGCCACCACGCGCTGCCACCGCGCCTTCGGAGCCGGATAAACAACTATGAAAAAAATATTTTTAAATTTACTCATCATCGCCGCCGTCTCAATCTCGGCTGTCGGCTCTTCGGTCGCCTATTTTTCCGACCAAGAAAAAAGTCAAAACAATATTTTTACCGCCGGCGTAATTGAAATTTCTGTCAACGACGAGACGCATTGGGCGCAAGAATTTAACTGGGAAAATGCCCGACCCGGCGAGCTTTTTGAAATTATTTTAGTCATTACCAACAACGGCGGCAATCCCGTAAAAATTTGGAAAGCCATAACCAACGTGCAAACCGCCGAAAATGAGATTACCCCGCCGGAACAGCATTGGTATGCTGAAAATAATAATGGCGAGGAAAAAAATGATTTGGATACGGCAATAATTTATGAAATGTTAATTGATAATTATTTAGCCGTCTCGTCTGAAGCAAAAATGAAAATGTCCCAAATCAAAGATCATTA
>CAYHQU010000061.1:0-5601 GCA_964358955.1 uncultured Gammaproteobacteria bacterium
CCTCGGAGTCCGACTCCGGGACAGGATGGATAAATTGTTCTATTGTTAAATTGTTAAAATTGATAAATTGTTGGACGGAGAAGATGGATAGGACGGATAGGACTTATACGACTTATACGACGGATATGGCGAGAGAGGGAAAATTATGAACGGGGAGTTTGGCGGCGTTGGCGGTGGCGGTAAATATTAAAAGCAAAAAGCAAAAGCAGCAGAATGATAATTAAATGTTCCCATCTAAAGTAGCGCCAGAACCAGTTTACGGATTTAAGTTCAATGTTCAGGTGAACGCCGCCGCCGACTTTGACCGGAAACGTCTTTGATTTGTAGGTTTCGTAACCGGCGGCTTCAACTTTAAGATAGTAATCCCCTTCCGGAACTAAAAATGAATAATGGCCGGTGGTGTCGGTGGTCTGGGGATTTTCCTGCAGGTATTCCATTGCCGGCCAGACTTTGTATTCGTTGTCTTGCGGGTCAAGTTGATAAATTGCGACAACGGCGTCGGGAATGCGGGCTTGCCGGCCGCCGGCGAGTTTTTCATAAATATAGCCTTCCGGGTCAACAATCATTTCAATGGGAATTTCTTTGGTGCCTATCTGGATATTTTTATAACTAATTTCGGTGATGACTTCGTAACTGCCGTCAACAACCGGAACGGAAACGTTGGCGGTCCAGACGCCGTCGGCGTCGGCGTCTTGATATTCAAATTCGGTTAGGACGAGTCGTAATAATTCCTGCGGCAGACCTAAAGCCAGAATTTGGGAAAGCGGCATAGACATTATTTCTTCTTTGGTCAGGCCGGTTAGTTCTTCAAGCAGCTGTTCGGGGTCGGATTTTAATAGCGCTTTTTGGGTAACGGTTAAATTATCCCCCTCGCCCCAATCCTCTCCCCCGTCCCCTGCCTCGCCGGCAGGCAGGTCTCCGTCTGCAGAAAGAGCGGGAGATAATGAGGCCTCATCGCTTGAATTGGCAGTCGGGGCGGCAATTTCTGATTTAATAATAACATCAGAAGCGGAAGAATTCAAATTTTCAGAGTTACTCCGGTTATTAGACGGGATTTCAGACCTCCCCTTAATCCCCGCCTTATCTAAGGAGGGGGCAACGTCAACTGGAAGATTATTAGAACCTTGACTAAAGTCAGCAGGAATATCGCTTCTAATTAAAATAAATTCGGCGTCAGAAGCGCGCGCGGCGTTAATTAAAAACTGGCTTTGTAAAAAAGCGACGGTGTTTTCAATGATATTCTTTTTCAGGTCTTCGGGCGCGGTTGGGGCGGGAATTTGGTTTTCCGGAATGGATGGCGCCGGGACGTTTGTTTTTTGGCTGTCAGTTCCTGATTCATATTTGCGGCGATATAATACCTGGCCTTTAATTTTAGAGGCGGGCGCGGACGGTTTTACTAAAAATGTCAGCACTTCGTTGGCGGTAATTTCAATTTGCTGTTTTGGCGCGCCCGACTCCAGGCCGACGAGCTGGCTGGGGATATCAATGCCGCCTAAGCTTTTAACAAAGATTACGTCTTCGGGAATTAAGCGGGCGATTTCGGGCGCAAGCGGGGCAAACTTAATGCCGATTTTATAGTTTTCCGGCAAGCCGGCGATTTTGGTGACTGACGGAAGAATGATTTTTGTCTGCGCTAATTTTTGGAGGTCGGACAGCTTGGCAATGCCGATATCCTGCAAAGTTTTACTGAATTCGGGAAAGCGCAACGTTAGGTCGGTAACTGCTTTTGGCAGCGGCGCTAAGACAAAGGCCTGGAGCGTTTTTTTCGGCAAAAGCGCAAAGCGGCCGGCAAGGGACGGCGGGGCGGTTTTGGGGATTGTTTTTTCCAGCCGGGGCGTTTTTAACGTCGGCGCTTTTAATGACGGTAATAAAAACTCAACAAATTTGGCGAGCTGCCTGGGAATTATAGTCGGCGCTTCGGCCGGAATTAACGCGGGAGTTATTGTCGGAGTCAGTTTCACGGTGGGCGGCTGGAATTGGAATAATTTTACGAGCTGTTCGGGCAAAGACGGAATTTCCGGGACAGTGTATTTTGGAATGACAGTCGGGATGCCAAAAATTGACGGGATGGTAAAATCAAATATTTTGGTCAACTTAGGAAATGCTTCGGG
The DNA here is from genome assembly GCA_964358955.1 of uncultured Gammaproteobacteria bacterium. GTDB lineage: Bacteria > Patescibacteriota > Patescibacteriia > Buchananbacterales > GWA2-38-13 > CAYHQU01. The sequence continues at coordinate 2,112 of CAYHQU010000061.1, forward strand.
AATAAATTCTTTGGGAATTTTTGGCAGCAGAAATTGCGGAGTCGGCAGACCCGGAATTATAAACTCATAAATTTTTGTAATCAATGGCACCGGATATTGCGGTTCATAAGGCAGCTGCGGCGGAATAATTATAAGCGGCGGGACATTAATAAATTCTTTGGGCGGGCGGATGGAAATAATGTCCTCCGGTTTTTCGGGTTTAATGACGATTGGCACCGGCGGCTTTTCGGCTGGCGGAGTAATAATTAGCGGCGGCGGTTTTTCCGGCCAGATGATTACGATCGGCGGCTGGGTTGGTTTTGGTTTTTCCGGTAGAATTTCCGACGGAATTTCCGGCGTTGGCGCCGGCGGGATTACGGGCGGCGGGGGCGGCGGCGGGGGCACGGGCACAAGCGGTGATGATTTTAAAATAATGCTGTCAAAAGCAAGGGCGATATATTGTCCGTCATCGGCAATAAAGCGGACATAAACAGTGCGGCTGTCTTCGCAATACTCGCCCCCGCGGCAAGACAGCGGCTGGAGATCCCAACGCGTCTCGCTGATATTAGGCATTGTGTTTTGGGGAATAAAATCGGGAAAATTAGAAATAGCAATCGCGCGCGTGCGCAGACCGCCGTCAATTGTCAGTTTGACGTTAGTGTCAAGGGTTGAGGAGAGACCATCGTTAATAATTACTGAATAAGGATAGGGCTGTTCAATTTCTTCAGGCGGGCCGTTGCCGCCACCGCCGGGGCTTGGCGCCGGGGTTTCCGTCCGGACGCTCTGTGGGCGCCAATCAGTGCGAACTTTAAAATTTGATTGCGCGCAGACGCCGACGTCAGTGCAGTTAAAAATTATATAGCCGGTATTTTCGTTGTAGGCGCGGCCGTTAAAATAACCATCGCTGTCAATTATTACGCCATAGCCGGCCGGCGCAAAATCTATCCAGCCGACATTTTCCCCCCAAGCGTAGCCGGAAAGGGCGCCTTGTCCATTGTTAAGCACGCCGCCATAGGCGCCGGCCGACGGCCGCAGGTCAATCCAGCCGTAATGTTCGGACCAGACATAGCCCTGAAGGTGCGTATCGTAAATGATAATGCTGCCGTTGTCAGACCCCCAGTTTAGCCAGCCGATATTTTCGCCCCAGGCGTATTTGTAGGCGGAGTCAATCGTGCCCATTGATTCGGAGGCGGATACAAAATTAATCGGCAGTAGTAATATGCCAAGCAGAAACATTAATAATATTTTTTTTCGGTGATAATGCATTTAAATTGATAAATTGTTAAATTGTTGACGACAAATTGTCAAATTGTTAAATTGATAAATTGTTGGACGGGTCGGGAATTAATTGTAATTAAGTAATTGGGTAATTGGTAATTTACGCGCGCCAGAGACGGGTAAGTCTTATAGGACGGATAGGTCGTATAAGACGGATAAGACTTATAGGTCGTATAAGACGGATAAGACTTATAGGTCGTATAAGACGGATAAGACTTATAGGACTTATAAGACGGATGGGACGGAGAGGACGGGTGGACGGATTGACGCGTAGGAGTCGGACTCCGAATCCTCGGAGTCCGACTCCGGGACGGGATACTCGGAGTCCGACTCCGGGACGGGATAGGACTTATAAGACTTATACGACTTATAGGACGGATAGGTCCTATACGTCCTACCGCAGACGCACATCGCCTTTAAGACGGCCGGCGCGGAGACGGACGCCGCCGCCGCCAGACGTTGTGTTTGCCATTTTAAAAATACCAGTGGTTGAAGTCGCGCTGCGGTCGCCGCCGTCATCCCAAAACCAAGCCCGCCAATAATACGTGGCGCCGCCGGCCGAAAGCGCGGTGCCGGCGTAGGAAAAATCCGGCGAACGCGCGCCGACTTTGACAGTTGAACCAATGGCCGTGCCAGTATAGCAAGACGCGGAATCGGTCACCCACATATCTGTTCCGGCAAAATCGGATTGAGTATCAACTTCAATGCAATATTTATCAGCCAAGTCGCCTTCGTCGGCTGAATCTTGAAAAACCGCGCTAAACTCGGGCGTCAGGTCGGTGATGTTGCTGGGGTTTTGCAAGTTTTCCGTGAGCAGAGCGGTTGGCGCGTCGGGTTTTTGGTTTGCGACGGTAAAAGTCCCGGCGGCGCCGGCTGAACAAAAAGCACTGTCGCAGGCAAAAGCCCAATAATTTTGGGCGCCGGCGTCGCCGGCGGCAGTGGTGTAAGCGGCAGTTTCCGGATCGCGGTTCGTCTGAACGCCGTTTGTCGTCCACTCCCCTTCCTTGCAAGTCGCGGTGGAAGTTGTAATGCCGGAACTTTTGCAAATATGAATACTAACATTATCGCCGTCGGCGTCGCTCCAGTCAACAGAAAAAGTAAGCAAGGCACCGACGCCGATTGGATCCGGAGCGTCAGCGGCCGACGCAATTTCCGGCGCCACGCCGGATTCATCAGCGCCAATATCCCAGGTGCCGCTGCGGGTTGCGCCGTCAATGTCGTCGGAAAAGAGTCCAGCGCCGGGATCGGCGGTGCCTTTATCAATGGCGTTGGAATCCGCTGCTGCCAGATGAAAATCGCCGGAGGTCGGCGCGACAAAATTCAGGTCGCCGTCAGCGCCGTTACGAGAATTGGCGCCGGGCGCATCAGCGGCGCGGTCGGAAGCGTTGTAATCGGAGGAGGTAAAAGTGCCGACAAAGCCATCGTTGCTGGTGTTGTTGGAAATATTATTAATTGCCGTATTAGTGCCGGTGGTAATCGCAATTCCATTGCGACAATTATAAGTGGTATTATTATAAAGATACGCCGTGCCGACAACATTAGTCCAAATGCAATATGAACCATAAGTTGAACCATCAAGCCGAAAATCATAGATCGCATTGTTATAAATATAGGCGGTAAACTCCGCGTCGCCGACATAGATTCCATAACTATTATCATTGCCGGAAGTTGGGACTTGCCGAATAATATTGTAAGAGGCGTAAATTGCGCCGGCGCCGGTAATTGTTTGGAAAACAATGCCGTCGTCGTAGCTGCCGTTTGACGGAACAGAAATTTGCAGACCTTCAATATAGGCAAAATTAATATTAACATTAATCGCAGTGACGTTAGTGACGGTTAACTCAAATTTTGTTGCGTCCCATTTTCCCGGATGTCTGGCCGCCGCGGTGGTGTAAATTCGGACGTAGTTGGCGGCAAGAGTGGTATAATTATGGACCGTAACGGCGGTCGTATCATCGGAGCCGTCTTGGATTTCGGCCAAAAAATAATCGCCGCCGGCGTCGGTTAGGTTTTGTTCGTTGGCGTTCATCGCCGTCTCCAACACCGTATAGTCGCAGCCCGAAGCGCAGATGGTTTTTTTAATTTCGGCGGCAAGGGAATATTTTGCAAAGATAAAAATTGCGATAAAAGTAATCAATATTGTTAGTGTTTTTTTGAACATAGATGGTTTTAGATTATCAGATTATCAGGGAATCAGTGGGAAGAGTATCAGAAGATCAGGAGGTCAGGGTAT
>CAYHQU010000062.1:0-5601 GCA_964358955.1 uncultured Gammaproteobacteria bacterium
TTCTACGGCTTTTTTGACGATAATTTTTCCCATATTGTTTTTAGTTATTTTTTATACTTTACCTTCCCTTATCCCTCCAAGGTATTGGAGGGGAAGACGTTAGACCCCATTTAGCCTCTCTGTCCATTCGATTTTGCTCAGGACAGACTCTAAGGAGGGGAAGACGATGTCAAACCCCCCTTAATCCCCCCTTATCCAAGGGGGGAAAAATTTTCCCTCAACCTCCCACTTCGGGGCAGACTACCCTTTCCCGCGCGGGCGAGAGGGTTATAATGAAACTTTTTTCAGCTCGCCCCAGTTGTCGCCGACAGAGACATCAACGATAATGGGGACGCGGAGCGTATAGATTTTTTCCATTTTTTCTTTGACAAATTTGGCGACTTTGTTGATGTCTTTATTTGGCACTTCAAAGATGAGCTCGTCGTGGACTTGAAGAATCATTTTGCTTTCCGGAGAGATTTTTGGCAGGCCGGCGAAAATTTCAATCATGGCAAGCTTGATTAGGTCGGCGCAGGAACCTTGGACCGGGTGGTTGATGGCGGCGCGTTCGGCGGCGGCGCGGATGCCGGGAACGCCGCTGGCAATGTCGGGCAGGTAGCGGCGGCGGCCAAAAATGGTTTCCACATAGCCGAACTTTAAGGCCAGTTCTTTGGTGTTTTCCAAATATTGTTTAATTTTTTTATGAAGTTCGAAATATTTATCAATAAATTCATGGGCTTTTTGGTAAGTAATTCCCTCTTGGGCGGCGAGGGCGTTTGCGCCCATGCCGTAGATGATGCCGAAGTTGACGGCTTTGGCGGCGCGGCGCTGCTCGGGAGTTACTTCAGTTAATTTTATTTCGTTGATATTGGCGGCGGTGCGAGTATGAATGTCTTCTTGGTTTAGAAAGCTTTTTATCATGGCTGGGTCGTTGGCAAGCGAGGCGACAAGGCGAAGTTCGATTTGGGAGTAGTCGGCTTTGAGAAGGGTAAAGTTTTTTTCAGCCACAAAAGCAGTGCGAATTTTTTTACCGAGGTCGGTGCGGACCGGAATGTTTTGGAGGTTGGGGTCAAAAGAAGAGAGGCGGCCGGTGGCGGTTCTGATTTGATTAAATGAAGTGTGGACGCGACCGTCGGCGCCAAGCAGTTTTGGCAGGGCGTCAAGGTAGGTTGATTTAAGTTTATAGAGTTCGCGGTAGTCTAAAATTTTGGGGACGATTTTATGGACGTTTTTTATTTTTTCAAGTTCATCGGCGGCGGTGGAAATGCCGGTTTTGGTTTTACCAAGTCCGGCCGGAGAAATTTTTAGTTTATCAAATAGAATTTCTTTAAGCTGAAGCGGAGAGTTGATGTTAAATTTTTCTTTTGATAATTTATAGATTTCGGATTCAAGTTTTCCCAGCTTTTTGGTTACGGTCGCGCTCATTTTTTTTAGGACAGTAATGTCAATTTTTACGCCTTTAGTTTCCATATCGGCTAAGACAGGGATAAGCGGGACTTCAATTTTTTTAAGCAGGTCTAAATTATTTTTTTCTTCAAGTTGTTTGGTTAAAGGTTTTACGAGCCGCCAAGTAAAATCGGCGTCTTCGCAGGAATACCAGCTGACTTTTTCTAAGGGCACCTGCGCCAGAGTGATTTGGTTTTTGCCGGTACCAATTAGGTCGGTGATGGGCTGCATTTGGTAGCCAAATTCAATAAAGGCGAGATTATCAAGTCCGTGGCCGCGGGTGCCGGGGTTGAGCAGATAGGAGGCGACCATGGTGTCAAAGTCAACGCCGGCTAAATTGATGCCGGCATGGGCGAGGGTCTGGAGGTCAAATTTTAGGTTTTGGCCGATTTTTTTTACGGCCGGGTCGGCGAGGATGGGTTTTAGTTTTTCAATATATTCCGGGTTGTCAGCCGGCAGGTAGTAGGCAACGCCGGGCTGCCAACAAAAGGAAATGCCGAGGAGGGTTGATTCAAGGGGATTTAAGGAGTCGGTTTCGGTATCAACGGCGAAGATGGTTTGTTTTTTTAATTCGTTTAGAAAGGCAGAGAATTTTTCCGGGGTGTTGATGAGGGTATAGCTAATTTCAGATTTTAGATTTTTGATTTCCGATTTTGATTCAACGGTGGAGCCGAAGTAAAAGGAGGATTGGCCGGCGGTGCTGGACTGCAAATCTTTTGGCAGGCGGGAGAGTAGAGATTTAAATTCCAGCTTTTGAAAAAGCGGGATGATGATGTTTGGGTCGTAAGGTTTTATTTCCGCGGCTTTGAGGTCAAAATTAATTGGAACATTGGTAATAATGGTTGAAAGTTTTTTGGACAGTTCGGCTTTGTCTTTATGCTCGGCCAGCAATTTTTGGTAACGCGGGGTGATTTTTTTTGAATTAAGATTTTTGTAAATATTTTCAAGGGAGCCGAATTCTTTAATCAAATTTATCGCGCCTTTTTCCCCGATTCCGGGAACGCCGGAAATGTTGTCGGAAGGGTCGCCTTTTAAGGATTTATAATCAATCATTTGGGCGGGAGTGAGGCCGTCAAATCTTTTTTTAACTTCGGTCTCATCATAAATAATGGCATCAGAAATACCTTTGTGCATGGCGTAGACAGTGGTGTTTTTGTCAACGAGCTGCAGAGTGTCCAGATCGCCGGTGACGATGACGGTTTGCAGATTCTGGACCGATTTTTCTTTTACTAAAGTGCCAATAACATCATCGGCTTCAAAGCCGGATTTTTCAAAGATTGGAAAGCTAAAAGCGGTAACAACCTCTTTAATTAAGGGAAGTTGGTTGTAGAGTTCGTCGGGTTGTTTTTTGCGGGTGGCTTTATAGCCGTCAAATTGTTCGTGCCGAAAAGTTTTTTCTTTTAAGTCAAAAGTGACGGCGACATAGTCGGGTTTTAAATCTTTTAAGACTTTAATTAGGATGGAAGTAAAACCATAGGCGGCGTTAATTAAAAGTCCACTTTTGGTAGTAAGCGGCGGGAGCGCGTGCCAGGCGCGGTGCATGATGGCGTTGCCGTCAATGATTACAAATTTGTCAGGCGTAGTGCTCATGGTTTTATTATAACATCATATGCTAAATTGTTAAATTGTCAAATTATTTTCTATTCATACTGGCTTTAGCCAAGGTTGCTCTTCACACCGACCAAGACTGATTTCCGGCAACCTCCCCTAAAGGGGGTTTGAAGTTGGATAGTTAAACTGAATTGCTAAAATTTTTAAATCACCCGCAACAATTTAGCAATGGTTGCTGTAGCAACCATCCCGCGAAGCGGGATCAAAGCGAAACTTTAACAATACAACAATTGCAGTCAAAAATTGACAAATCGCAGCAAAAACCCTAAGATAATAATACAAGATAGATTAATCATTAACATTATTTTTATGTTTAAAAGAGAAGAAATTGAGATTAATAAGGAGGGGCGGATTGACGAGGTGGAGACGATAATCGGGCCGTCGGTGAAAGTTGATGGAGATTTTGCGGCGGCGGGAGACGTTATTGTTGAGGGGACGCTAACCGGAAATTTAAGGACCGAGAGGAGTTTGCGCGTTGGCCAGAGCGCAAAAATTTTTGCAAATGTAAGCGCGGGCACGGCGTTGGTTGCCGGCGAGGTTCAGGGTAATGTTAAAATTAAGGACAGCTTGGAGTTGACGGAGACGAGCAAGATTTTTGGAGACGTTAAAGCAAAAACTTTGTCAATGAAAGCCGGCGCGATTTTGGTCGGGAAAACAACGATTGGGGAAGATCATCGGAGCAAGAAAGAAGAAATTAAAAAAGAAGAGAAGGTAGTTTAAAATTGTTCTATTGTTCTATTGTTAAATTGTTAATTAGAGAGCGTTTATTTTGTTAATAATTTATCAATGTAGCAATTTAACAATTTAACAATTTTTTTCCATGTACTTATATCTTTACGATAATTTTTTAAATGATAATAAATATATTAAAACATTGGCGCGGATGGAGACGCGGTTGACGGATTTGGGCATTGGCGGAAAAATAAGCCGGCTGTCGCCGCTAAAAGATTTGCGGGAGTTAATAAAAGACGAGGCGCGGAGCGGGGTTAAGACAGTTGTGGTTGTTGGGGGAGACAAGACGGTAGTTGAAGTGGTCAATGAGATTGCTGATTATAATTTAACATTAGGAATAATACCGATTGGCGAACAAAATTTTATCGCGCCGACCTTAGGAATTAGAAGCGTTGAAGAGGCATGCAATATTATATCGGCGAGAAAAGTTGAAAAAATTGATTTAGGAAAGGCGGGCGGGATTTATTTTATCGCCAATTTAAAAATACCAGTTCAAAAAAATATGGCGGCGGCAAAAGTCGCATTAGAATGCGAGGGCAGATATCAAATTAGTCCGGACACAAACAGTTTTGAGATTCAGATTTGTAATTTACGGCCGGCAGAGGCAGGGGCGGAAAAATATAATTTCAGCCCGAAGGACGGATTTTTAGAAGCTTATATTAAACCAATAGCCGGAAGGGGGCGGCTGTTTGGCTGGTTTAGGGGGCAAGGACAGATTAGCGCCAGCATTGTGCCTTTTCGGCGGCTTAATATATTGGCAAAAAATTCTGTTAATATAATTAGTGACGATCAAAAGGTATTAAAAACGCCACTGGAGATATCCGTGGCGCCGCGGAAGTTAAGGGTGATTGTGGGGAGGGGACGCAGATTTTAGATTTTAGATTTCAGATTTTAGATTTATGATTTTGTTTCAGCTTCAAGCTGATTTTTTTTGCGAAATAAAATATACTGCTGGGCGACGGTGAGGAGAGTGGTGACAACCCAGTAAAGCATAAGGCCGGCGGTGTTGAGAATTATGAAAATTAGGTGTGGGGGTTGACATTTTTTTTTAGCTGTGCTACGATGAAATATCATGATCTTTGAATTATTGTCTGGGTTTCGTCTGGCAGGCAGGCGGGACAGACAATAAAAAAGGAAGCCCGAGCGGTTCGGGCCAGAACGATGGGAGGTAGGCCATGGAAACCATGGTGAGCCGCACCCTGTCGGTGCACAAGGAGCACGAAGTGCTCCTGAAGCTTGAGACCGCCGGTCTCAACGACGAACTTGCCCAGCGAGTCATTGAGTCGCCGGGCAATGAGCTGGCCGCGAAAGTGGTGAAGCTCATTCAGGGAGGCGGCTTTCAGCCAACCACGAGCCAGAAGCGCGCCCGCGAAATCATGGGGCGCAACATGTTCGGCGTGGAAGAGGCAATTCAGCGCTTCGGGGTCATCCCCACGAGTCAGCAGGTCGCTGCCCTCTCCGAGATTCCGTTCTCCGAAGCGGTTCTTCAGGAGAGCAAGGACACCCACATCCTCGTCGCGGTCTTCCCGCCCTCCATTCTGGAGATACGTGGCAAGGTCACTGGCCAGCGCCTGTTCTACGAGCAGGACTGGTACAACCAGCAGGCCTTTGCCAAGGAGAAGGGCGAGACGGGCTGGCAACTGGTTGCCAAGACGCCAGTGGAGAACTCAACCAAGAAGAATTGGGATGAGCAGTGCTCGCTTCTCGGCGAGAACGACGAAGTCCCAGGTGCCCGAGTGATGGTCTACACCATCATCGGCCACTACCTCGCCACTGGCGAGCGGCTGTTCGAGCGTATCTACGTCCGGACATCCTCTGTGGATTCGGGCGGCG
>CAYHQU010000063.1:0-5591 GCA_964358955.1 uncultured Gammaproteobacteria bacterium
TTGCCAGACGCGACATACGTCTGTTTGGGTGCGCAAATTTTCAGCCGGCGAGGCGAGTTCATTTCAGTTTTTCGGCCGGGAGGGGTGGAACGGACTGTACTGTCGCCAGTGTTTCAAGCGGTTCGATGGTGATGCCAATTATCTCTAAGCCAAATACCACAAATTTCTTATAAAGATATTGGCGAAGAGTAGAGGTAAGATAAAGCATTTCATCAGTGCTTGCTTGCGACGCGTATTGTTGCGCCTGCTTGACCATTTCTTCGGTAGCAAGAAAATATTTTGGAAGTTCCGCGTTTTCCTTTAGATCTTTTGCCAGCAGAAAATCGTAATAGCGCTGATGCGCTTCCAGCGTCGGGATGTTTTGGTAGTAGACAGTGAATGGTAGATTGTGAATAAGGTTTTCTGCCTGCCACGAAGTTTTCAGTTCAAGTTGCCTTATGCCCATTGGATATGCATAGGCATCAGCGTTCCAGCCGACCACTATTTGTTTGTCAAAACTAACAACCTGCTTGTTTTTTACTTCCAGCATTAGGCCACTTTTTGGCATTTCACAGAATAATCCGATCGCAATGTACGCGGGAATAGGCAGAATAACACCCACTATACCTGCAATTGCTCCAAGAAAACGGGACTGTATTTTGTCAGAGAGAGCATGGATTCCTGCACCAAGGAAAAACGCTAATAGGGCGACAAGTATCCCAAAAAACCATTCCATCGCACATCTCCCTTTTTCAAAGAGCCGGTTTTTGCAGATCTATCTGCAAGATTACAGGAACACCCTGCAATTATTTGATAATATCATTAAGATTTTAGAAAGTCAAGGATAAAAAAACGGATGTCGTTTGGGGCGACATCCGCAGGTGAGCGACGGCGGGCAGGTTTAGCCCGACTTTTTTTTGGACGAGAGAACAATGCGCGGCAGAGAGATGATGATTCTAAGAAAGAGGCAGATCGCTGTAAAGGCAACCGTGACGCTGCCGCAGGCAAGGACGATGTCGGCGATTGAGGGGAGCGGCTGATTCAGGAAACTCATTAGCTTGTCCATGTTTCTCCTTTTCCCCCACACGGACTTCCCCTCTCCTGTCAGCCGAGTTTTATTTTAGCGCCGCACAGCGCCAAAGCGTTGGGTTTTTATTCCGAGCCGGGCGGCGGCGGTCCGGAGCCGAAAAGGTAGGAGAGCAGAAAGATGGCGTCGCCGATGTCAATGTCGCCGCTTTCGTTGACGTCGCCGATTTGCGGCGGGTTGCAGAGACAGAGGTCGGACGGCGAGGCCGGGGAATCGTGGTCAATAAGAATGTAGATTGGAGCTGACCACGGGCTTGGGTTGCGCGAGCGATCACGCAGGCGGAGCATAATTGCGTACTGGCCTGGCTCAAGCAGTTTAATGATTGGTTCAAGATTGGCTGATGACGGGCTATTTGGTTGGGCGGAAATGCCGGCGCCGGTGAGTTCACGCACCATGAAAGGATTACTGATTCCGGTTTGACAGATGCCGAGCTCGGCATACCAGATGTCATTGTCGGGCCCATTTTGCCAAGAGATTCTAGCAGTATTGCTGACCTGAATTGGATTGTCCGGCGAGCAGCCGGGATCGCCTAAAGTGTTAAAGAGCAAGACAAGGATTGTGATTTCTATCATGACTGTATCCTCCCATAAACCTGAACCACAACTCACAACTTAAGATTAAAATGTAGCATGAATTTTTTGGAGTGTCAAGGGTTAAGGTATTATAGCACCTTTAATGCTGTGGTAGCTGCAATAATTTATTGTCAAATCAATTATTGATTAGTTTCAAAAGTCCTTTTTATTCACGATCGTGAATAAAAAGGACTTTTTTAAAATAAATTTAGAATGCGATTTGGCGGGATTTTTGGTGTGGCGAATAATAAAAAAGCAGCTTGATGACTGCTTTTTTATAATGGTAGTTTTTTATCTAACTTCGCCGGAAATTTGGAGGGCGTGGAGTTTGGCGTAGAGGCCGTGGTTTGATTGTAGCTCCGCGTGGCTGCCTTGTTCAACGAGTCGGCCGGCCTCAAAGACCAAGATGCGGCTGGCGCGGCGGATGGTTGAGAGGCGGTGGGCAATGACAATCATGGTGCGGTTTTTGGAAATTTCGGCAAGCGATTGTTGAATTAACAGTTCGGATTCGGAATCAAGCGAGGAAGTGGCTTCATCAAAAATTAAAATTTTTGGGTCGGCTAAAATCGCGCGGGCAATGCCGACGCGCTGTTTTTGGCCGCCGGAAAGTTTAACGCCGCGTTCGCCGACAAGCGTGTCGTAACCGTTAGACATTTTGGTTACGAACTCGTGGGCGTTGGCGATTTTGGCGGCGTTGATAATTTCCGATAACGGCGCTTTGGGTCGAGCGTAAGAGATGTTGGCGGCGACCGTGTCATTAAAAATATCAATGTCTTGAGTAACGATGCCCAGCTGGCGGCGGTAATGATATAAATCAAGTTTTTCCAAAGGCGCGCCGTCAATTAAAATTTGGCCAGACGAGACGTCAAAATGGCGGTATAATAATTTAACAATGGTTGTTTTGCCAGCGCCGGACGGTCCGACTAAAGCGATAAGCTCGCCGCTTTTAATTTTAAAGCTAACATCATCCAAGGCGTCTTTTTTCCGAACATAGCCAAAAGAGACATTTTTAAATTCAACCCCACCTTCAAGATTCAGCTTAAGCGGGTTTTCCGGCCTGGCGATTGACGACTCTTCTTTAAGAAGCGAGTCAAGACGGTTGACGGCCGGGATGCTTTCCATAATGCGGTCGTAGATGCGGGAGAGGCGGTGCAGAGAAGTGTAGACGCGTTCGGATAAAGTTAGAAATAAAACCAGGGAGCCCGGACTGATTTTTCCGGAGGCAACCTGAAAAATGGCAAAGCCGATGGTGGCGACTCTCCCAAGGTCTAAAATGGTGTTGCGTAAAAAATTATAGTTTAAGATTTTTCTCCAGATTTTTGATTCAAGCCCAAAAATTTTTTCAAGCACCCGGTAATGAGTTTTCATTTCGTATCTTTCTTGGGCAAAACTTTGAACCGTGTTGATGTTAATTATGGACTGGCCCATCAGGCCGGCGGATTTTTCGTAGTTATGCTGAACATCTTTTCGCCAGGGATTAATTTTTTTGTTGACGTGATTAGTGGCGACCATAAAAACCGGAATGGCGGCGGCAAAAATTAAAGCCAGCGGCCAGTCAACGAATAAAATGAAAATAAAAGTAACGATCACCTGCAGGGAGATGGGAAAAAAATCCCAGACCGCGTTTGACAAAAAATTGTCCAGCTCGTCAACGCCGCGGCGGATTTTTATAATTTTGTTGCCGGTATTTTCCCGTTCATGATAGCCAAGCGAGAGGTTAAGCAGTTTTTGGTGGGCGGCGTTCGGCAGATATTTATTTAAGTCAAGCAGAAAATCAAAACGGCGAAAATCAATCCAGCGATAAATCCAAGAGACAACAACGTTGGTTACCAGCAGCAAGGCAACTAAATAAATTAAAGTTTTAATTGAGGAGCTGCCAAAAGATATCAGTTCATCAATTATTTCTTTAAAAATATAGGGATTGATTAATTTTAGGATTTCAAAAATTAAGGTATAAAAAAGCAGCCAACGGATTTGGCGCTGGTAGGGCTTTAAGAGATTGAGAAGTTTTTTTAGGAAGTCCATGGAAATAATTATTTGATTTAGATAGCGCGCCGGAGCTAAGCTCCCAGTACTGGGAGCTTAGCTCCTTGCCGGTCAGGTCAACCGTCTCGTCAGAGTCCCCTTCGGGAGACTCTGACGGGGAGAGAATCCCAAATTCCAAAACATACTAAACAAAAATAAAAGCTTTATTGCTTTCTGTAATATAAGACGAAAATTTGCGAAATTTGTTACAGAAAAAACTCCACGCATTTTGCAAGTCAACCCCCCGTGTTTTCGGGAAAATGCGTGGAGTGGGAAAAACAGACGCCCCTGTCCGAGCGGGTGTACGCACCGCTCTTTGAGGCCGGTCACCCGGAGGTTGTCTCCCTCGGATTGCTCCGAGCGCCAGAACAGAAGCAGAGGCGTTTTTTTAAAAAAAGATCAGGTTAGGGTAGGTTTTGTTTGGCATCGCGCAGAAAGCCGGCATCGGGATGAAGTTTCAGAATTCGATCAATCGCTTGTTTAGTGCGGTCTCGCAGGCGGGGGCTGGTTTTTTCGGTGATTGTTTTTCGAAGTTCTTGGATTAAAGGTTCGGCTCTAATGATCCAGTCTGCCGCCAAGAATTTTTGTTCTCTTTGATGACATTTTTCAATTTCCGCAGTGAGCCGTTCCAGGGCGCCGACTAGCTGTTCAATTCCGTAGGGCATTTCTCCTCCTTCTTTTCCGTTTAGTTTAGCGCCTGCCAAATTTTTTCAGATATTTCTTCAACGGGCAGAAGTTTTAGATTATCACAACATTCAATTTTTGTCCAGCCCAGTTTTTTTGCAAGATAAAGACAGCGCTGTTCGGCGGTTTTCAGATGGGCGACGTTTTCGTGGCCATCATGGCCTTGGCCGCGGGCGGTGATTAGCTGATTTGCCACTGTCGCTGGCACGTGTAAATAAATCACAATGTCGGGTTTGGGAATTTTAAAAATGTTAAATTCAAGTTCGTTTATCCAGTTTATAAATTCATCAAGTTGTTCCGGCGGCAGCTTGGCGCCTTGATGAATTAGGTTGCTGGTGTAATAACGATCCACCACTACGGTCTTTCCGGCAGCCAGCCACTGCTCAAGCTTAGTTTTTGATTCCCAACGGTCGGCGGCGTAAAGGATTGAAGCCAGCCGGGGGTGGATTTCCGTGGGCTTGCCAAAATCGCCAGCTAAATATTGGCGAATCATTTTACCAAAAAAATTATTTTCGTATTGGGGAAAATTAAAATATTCAACATTAATATTTTTATCTTTATCCGAAGGCGATCCCGCTAAGCGGGATGAATGTCGCCTTCGTTTCAAGCGCTCAACCAACAGTTTAGCTTGGGTGGCTTTGCCCGAGCCGTCAATGCCGTCGATGACGATAAGTTTAGACATAAAATTGGAGTAGTTATTTTCACCCCATCCTCTCCTTAATCCTCTCCTTCCCCTCTAGGGGAAAGAGAGGAAATATTAAGCCCGAGCCGTCAATGCCGTCAATGACGATTAGTTTTCCCATAGAAGTATTTCACTAATCCTTCGCTAATCCCTCGCGAATAATTTGCGAATTAAGTGAGTGAGCGGAGTGTCGGGGCCTTTGCCCTGACACTCCCCACTGCTTGTTGGCGTCTTCACTAACACGCAGCGCGGGGAAGTATGCGGGAGGTCGGACATCACACATCATCCCACATTATTTAATAACTTTATAACGCAGGTGCACAGCCGAGTCGCCGATTGGTTTGGCTTCAATTAATTCTAAATTTAAATCCAAGTCATTGCCTTTGGCAAACGTCATCCCGTCGCCAAAAAGTTTTGGTTCAATAGTGATTAAAATTTCATCAACAAGGCCGGCTTTAAGAAAGCTGGAATTAGTATAGGGGCCGCCGCCGAGGATTGCAGTTTCAAAACCGCGCGACTTAAGGTGTGATACCACTTCGAGCGGGCTGCCGGCAAAAAATTC
>CAYHQU010000064.1:0-3926 GCA_964358955.1 uncultured Gammaproteobacteria bacterium
GCTCATCGGGCGCTACTGTTTTGGCGTTCCAGGTCAAGGTGTGAGTTGCGCTCTCGTAGCCCGGGGTTGCGCCGTAGCCAAATTCAATCTTTTCCCCGTCAGTATTGCCGGTGGTGGACGTGGCATAATCGCCATTGAAAATCAAATTGTTATTTAAGACATCGTAAATTTTTACGCCATCGCCAGCGCAGGCGGCAGTTCCGGTATTGCGGTAGTTTATTGTATAAGTTAAAGTGTCGCCAATTTTTGCCGTTTGTTTATCAACAGTTTTTTCAATTTCAAACTCGCAGACGGGCGTCTCGCAAGAATTTTGGACGGCCGTCGTTACCGTGTTGCCATCTTTCCAGCCCTCGGTTTCATTATAGCTTTGGGCCGTGTTGTCAATTTCATAGTCGCCGCACGCGGAAGGGGTATTGATCTGGACGGCAAAACTAATGTTGCCGCTCTCGCCCGGCGAGACCGTGTGCGCGTTCCAAGTGACGGTGTTGTCGCGAAAACCCGGCACGGCATACCAGCCAAAACTAATGCCTTGGCCGTCAGTGTCATTAGTCGTTGTCGCGGTGTAGCTGCCTAAATATGTTAAGCCCGGATCTAGAATGTCATGAATTTTAACGCCAAAGCCAGCGCAACCAGACGTCCCAGTGTTTTCATAATGCAAGTTGTAGGTTAAAGTATCGCCCGGCGCGGCGGTCGGTTTGTCCACGGTTTTTGTAAATTGAATGCGGCACTGGTCGGTCGGGCAGGCATTATTAACCATGGTGGTCATAGCATCGCTTTCTTGCCAGCCCTGCTGGTCCGACCATCCTTTAGCAATATTAGAAATTTCAAAATCACCGCATTGCGCCGGCGCGTTAATTTCCGCTTTGTAAGTGATAACGCCTTCTTCGCCCGGCGCAACAATGTTGGCGTTCCAGATTAATGTTTTGGTAGAAGTGCTGTAGCCGTAAACTCCCTGCCAGCCGAAATCAACACCCTGTCCATCAAGATCGCCAGTAACAATGGTTTGGTTCTGACTGCCGGGGACAAAGGTTAAGTTGCTGTCCAGCGCATCTTCAATTTTAACGCCGCCGCCGGTGCAGTTTGCCGCGCCGATGTTGCGGTAGGTTAAGGTATAAATTAAGGTATCGCCGGGCGCGGCGGTCTCCTGATCAACTTGTTTTGATAATTGCAGGTCGCATTCGCCGATTGTCTGTTGATAATTTCCAAAATTTATTTCGGTTGCGCCGCAACTATTTAGCTCAACCACTCGGCTGGCTTCCGTTGACGCAGTCCAGCCGTCTTGCGGCACTTCGTTTAGATGATAGCGGCCGCGGGCTAAGTTTGCAAATGAATAATTTCCGTCGGCGTCGGTTATCGCGTTGCCCAGATCAAGCGGGAGACCGCCAAAAAAGGAGTTATATTGGGCGACGTCGTCGTTATCAACCCAGCCGTCGCCGTTAAGATCGCAGGTTTTTCCGGCCGGGCAGAGGACTAAATCATCGGCCACGTTTTGTAAAATTGGCGTATCTGATGCATCGTTAGTATTATCATTATTAAAATCGTAAATTGGGTTATAAATCATTTCCAACTCAATTATCCAGCCGGCCAATCCTTCTTCCCCGGAATTTTTTTCACCGTTTTGGTTGCGGTCGTTGAATTTAATTCCAGCGATTGATTGTTCGCAAGCGCGGGGCTGGATGTGGGCGGTAACGTTGATGACATGAGCTTCAAACGCGGAAAAAACCGGGCCTTGACCGGCAATTACAAAGACAGCTAAAAGAAAAGCGCTTAGCCATTTGGCGCCTTTTTTTAAAATTTTAGATTTTAGCCGTTTGAATGTTGGCATAGGATGTAGGTCGTATAAGTCGTATAGGACTTATAGGTCGTATACGACTTATAAGTCCTATACGACTTATCCGGAGTGTCAGGGCTTTCTTGTCCGCCGAAGCTCCGAAGGCGAGGTCGCAGCGCATAGTAGCCAGCTCCGAAGGCGAGGTCACGTGACCTCGCCTTCGGTACCGGGAGAATCGGACCGGGAGAAAATGTCACCGTCTACTGCTTGATCTTTTTTCCAACCGTAATGCTGATAATTCCCAGCTTAGGCAGGCGGGCGTAATGGGAGCCAAACCGCAGGAGGCGGCCAACGATGTCTTGATATTTTACCGGGCTGTCGTTGACGGAGTTGGCGTCGCCTTTGGTTGTTAAATCATTTTCCCGCAGTTCGGAAATCCGGTGAATTGTAAAAAAATTTTGTTCGTTAGCATAAACCACGATGTCGCCGACTTTAAGATCAGATTTTGCAACGCCTTGGATAAAAACCAAGTCGCCTTTTTTTAAAGTCGGCCACATT
The DNA here is from genome assembly GCA_964358955.1 of uncultured Gammaproteobacteria bacterium. Classification (GTDB taxonomy): domain Bacteria; phylum Patescibacteriota; class Patescibacteriia; order Buchananbacterales; family GWA2-38-13; genus CAYHQU01. The sequence continues at coordinate 2,330 of CAYHQU010000064.1, forward strand.
GAATTGGAAGTGATGGCGGCCATGGGGTAGTCGGTTTTTAAAGTCCACGCCAGGGTTTTGGGCAGAAGATAAACCAGCGCCGCCACAACCAAGACGTAGATTGCCGCCCCTCGGATTTTTTTTAAGAGCGTTGACTTTTTGCCATCTCTGACTTTTTGCTCTATTTCATTGTCTCCTTGATCAATCATGGTAGTAATTTTTTTATTACAAATTACTAATTACTAATTACTAAAATAATTTCGGCCACTTAAAGATTATCACTTTCCCGGTATATTTTTTGTAAGGCGCGGATTCAGGCACTTTGACTTTAAATTCCAACTGGACTTCTTCGCCGGGCTTTAAGGTAAAATTAGTTTGGTTAATTTCAACCAAATCCATAATGGCGCCGTATTTTATGACAACAATTTGTTTGTCAGTCCGGCCATCATTTTTTAAAGTAACATAACGGGTTGAACCAGTGCCGCGGGACAGATCGCCAAAGTCCAGCTTGTCGGCGGTGGGATTAACCCCAACTTGATTTTCCGCCTCAATGACTTGCAAAACAGCGGCGTAACGTTCGGCTGCCATAATCTGGACGGCGGCAAACCAAATTAACGCGAGCACGACAGCGGCGACAACAATTTTTAAGGCCGGCCATTTCTTTTTGGTATTTTCACTGGAACTAAGTTCCGACGATTCGGAAGTTTTCTCACCCACTTTAGTGGAGGTCGCAACAGTTTTCACACCCCCTTTAGGGGAGGTCGCATTGTCGGCCGGCTTGCCCGCCGCCTCCGACGGATAAGTCGTATAAGACGTATACGACTTATCAGACCTATCAGCCGCATCAGACCTATCAGACCTATCCGACAGTAGTGTTTTTGTGCTTTCGGTGTTTTCTGCTTGCCCCGCAACAGGCGGGGTGTTTTCGTGTTTTAATGAGTCCGCATTCCCCTCTAGAGTCTCCTTTCTTTCAAGTTCTGGATTTTCCATAAATTTATTGTTAGTCTTCATAGTCCCCCCATAGACCGCAGTCTCTTAGTGACGGATACCCGTCACTAAGAGACTTTAATGTATTTGATAATTAAGGTGTTTCAGAAATTCCGGTTACTTCAACCCAGATGTCGCAGCCATAGTCGTCTTCGGCATTAACAACGCCCGTGCAGTCACCACCCTGATCTTCATGACCTTGAACGCAAGGCACGTCAAAATGAATGCTCCAAAGGTCAGCAACGTCTTGCTGTATTTTTGATAACCTGGCGACTGTTTCCGTATCACCTTCGCCTTCGGCCGTTGTCTTGGTTAAAAATTTGCAAAGGTTCGGATAACATTTGTCATAATCAGTGGGATTCGCAATGCAATAAAGCCGCGCCTCATAAGCGCCAACCTGGTCCACATAAGCGGGCCGGGGTTTTGGTTTTTGGGCAATTGTGTAGCGGACATCGTCAACCCGTTCTGATGCTAAAAAAGAACTGCTTAACGAAACCGTAAATGTCCGGTCGTAATATTCTTCGGGAAACACGGTGCCAAAAGCGATTTCTTCCGTATCAACGTTAAGCGCATTTTCAATATGAGCGGTAACGTTGATGACATGGGCTTCAAAAGCGGCGAACATTGGCAC
>CAYHQU010000064.1:4026-5549 GCA_964358955.1 uncultured Gammaproteobacteria bacterium
ATTTGTACACCGAGCAGCGTCCTACGGCAGCGCGATCAGCGTTTTATCAGCATAGCCGATCAGCGTTGAGATCAGCGGTTAACTGAAGAAGCCGGAAATCCAACTCTTGCCTTCGCGCAACTTCCCAAAAAATCCAATCTCATCTTTTTCCGGTTTTCTGGCATTATTTTTCTTTCGGTATGCCAGACTACTTTTTGCGCTCGTCGCTCGTTTTGCTTTTTTGCTTTCTTGTCCCGCTAAGCGGGATGATTTCTTGTCGCAAATTACGCCGGCTTCAATCAACTGCCGTCTTATCGCTTTACTCTGAAAACGATTATTCATAATCATCAGAAAGCCAACGCCAAGCACCGCCAAGATAATAAGACCGACTCGGCTTAAAATTCCGTTGCTAAAGCCGGAGAAGACGGCGCCCAAAATTTTACCCGAACGGCCGACTGTGAAGCGGAATGCCCCTTCCTTAACAACTTCGCCATTAACGATAAAACTAAATTGCATCCAATAGCGGCCGTTGCCGACGTTTGTAGTCGGGATTTCCAGCTTGGGAATTTCATAATAATCGCCGGGCTTGACGGGCGGCTCGCCGTCGGGATAGGGAAAAATCGCGTTAGAAAATATTTTATCGCCTTCTAACTCTTTGATTTTAACTTGAATTTGCGGGCTGATTTTTACATTACCGTTGTTTTGAAAAATAAATCGGACCGGCAGGGATTCGTTTTTTTCAATATCATATTTCTCCGGAATTACCGAGACGGTAAAGTCAATTAATTCATTATCCGTTACGGTTATCGTAACTTGCCGACCCACGCTTTGCGCAACAGACGCGCTTGAGCCATCGGTCTTATCGTTTTCAACTGGTTTAGATAATAAATTAATATTACCTTCATAGATTCCGTTAGGGGTATCATCAGGGACGGTTATTATTACTTTGGCGTTGGCATTTGATTTTTCTGGAATTACTATATTTTCTATCGGGTTTTCAAATTTTACGTCTTCTATTTCGTAAAATTTTACCCAAGTTTTAATATCGCCGTCGGCTGATAATCCAAATTCTTTGGCGACATTTTCCGAACTAAACAAGGTTAAAGTTTCCACGATTTCTTGGCCTCTGACTGCGTCTTCAACAACAATCGGTTGTGACATTTGGCCAATGGCAAAAACCGCACCTGCCGGCAAAAGCAGCAAGCCGACGCTGATGATTATTATTCTAAAATTTATTTTCATAGAATTTCTTTTTCCTTTTTGCTCCGTCATCCCGACCCCGCAGCCGCGGGGGAGGGATACACCGGCTTACAGTCAATTCCAATCTTATAAGTCCTATAAGTCTTATACGTCCTATACGACTTATAGCAGATTGTCGCGAAGCTCTGCTGCCTGTTGGTCTCCTGACCAACAGGCCGTCGGCGTCTAAAAATATTGTGTCATCCCGATCCCGCAACGGCGGGAGAGGGATCCCCCGGCTTACAGGTAAGCGCTGGGATTCCTCATTTGGAACTGCCGGCATTGGTCGGGGCGTAAGCCCCGAT
>CAYHQU010000065.1:0-5460 GCA_964358955.1 uncultured Gammaproteobacteria bacterium
AGTATGATACTTTCGGCGAGTTTTTGGTTGGTTAATAATCCCGCCGCCGAGAACGGTGCCATGATGATAAAAAACTGCGGATTGTCCGGGGGTGACGGCGCGCAGGGGTTTTGCAAGCTTCACGATAGCTTTGTTTTTTTGCTGGATAATTTCGCAGTTTTCAAGCGGGGCCTGGTGGCGAATGCGGACTTGGCAGGTTAGCGGCAATTTCTGTTTGCCGGAAATCCAGTTTAGTTTATTAATTTCAAATTTGTCAGTTAAAAGCGCCGGGTGATTTTTATTGTTTGAAACAATCAATGCGTTGGTTTTTTTGTCTTTGGCGATAACATAATATGGACCGGTGCCGCCGATATTAAGGCCGCGGCGCTGGCCTAAAGTATAGAGCGAGAGGCCGGAATGCTCCCCTACTCTTTTGCCTTGGTCAGTGATAATGGGACCGGGTTTTAATTTTAAATATTTTTTTAAAAAATTATCCGGGGTTTTATCATGGATAAAACAGACCTCCTGGCTTTCGGGTTTATTGTAGACCGGCAAGTCAAATTTTTTTGCCAGCAACCGCACCTGCTTTTTTGTGTAGTCACCGACTGGGAAAAGAATGTGCTTGAGCTGGTTTTGAGTTAGGGTGTAGAGGAAATAGGTTTGGTCTTTGGATTTGTCCATGGCGGCATGTAACATGTAACATGTAACATGTAACAATTTTTTATTTTTAATTTTAGCATAATGGCCGGTGGCGATAAAGTCGCAGCCGAGCGTTTTTGCTTTTTTTAAAAAGTCGTTGAATTTTATAAATTTGTTGCATTGGACGCAGGGGTTTGGGGTGTTGCCTTTTTGGTATTCAGAAAGAAAATAGTCAACAACATTTTTTTTAAAATTTTGCTTCATGTTTAAAGCATAGATTGGAATATTGAGTTTTTGGGCAACGCGTCTGGCGTCGTTAAAAGCGTCGGCGGAGCAGCAGCGATTCAGGGCGCCTTGAGTTTCGGCAGAAGGATCATTCCAGAATTTCATAAAAATGCCAATACAGTCGTAGCCATGCTTTTTAAGCAAGGCGGCGGCGACAGCGGAATCAACGCCGCCAGACATGGCGATAGCTACTTTTAGATTGTTTTTTTGATGTTTCATTCTATTTTATATTAACAATGTTTTATTGAAAAAGCAAAGGATAAAAATGTAAAATGAATAATGCAAAATGCAAAATGAATAATTAAATTAGACATTTTACATTTTAAATTCATTATTCATTTTTACTTTTTCATTTTGCATTTTTACTCCTCTTGACATAAAGTTTATTTATGTTAATATATTATTAAGTGTTGATAACTAATAATTAAGTTCTGGTTATCTTTTTTTTACGGAGAGGTAATGAAAATTGAAGTAAAACCAGAACATAAGGGAAAATTTTTATGATTTTTCAAGATGAAGAAGAAATGACTCCTGAAGTGGAGGAAGAAACTCCAGAGGAAGAGTCAACTGAAGAAGAGTCTTCGGATGAAGATGAAGGCGAAACGGAAGAGGCCGAAGAGAGTTCTGAAAAAAGCATGTAAAGATTGATGATTATTTATAATAAAAGAACCACGCATTCGCGGTTCTTTTATTTTTTAGAAAAATATGTTATGATTTTTATAAGTGTTGGTTCTTTTGAAAGGAGGGAAGATGGCGGCGAAAAAGGCAAAAAAGTCAGCGAAGCGGAAATTGTCAAAACTTGAGCTTTCTATAAGAGCATCTGCGCGAAGACTTAGAAAAGTACAAGAAATAAAAGATCGAGGTGATCCGGAAGAATTGCGGAAGTTGGAAAAAAGATTTGAAGCAATCAGAAGAAGGGAAGAAAAGCTCAAATTTTTATCCACGCCTATATATAAGTCAAGTTTAAGATGGCGGGACTAATAAAAAGTTTCGCGGGCAAAATTCGCTAAACAGACGAAGCCATGGATAGCCATGGCTTCTTTTTTATTTTATCCATACTGTTATAAGTTCAATAATAATCCCAATTAAAAATAATGTCATTAAACCATACAGCAGTGGCGGTGGCAGCCTTAGAGAATATGGCGGTTTAACAACATTTTTTTTGATTGATTTTAAATAGCAGAGAAAAATTGTTATAGTGTCAATGCCCAAGGTAACGGCGCCGGTAAAACTCATAATAAGAATAAAATTTGTTAGACCCAAAAGATACAGACCGATTGGAATAATTACGACGATTATCCAGGAAGTAAAATGGGGAATTTTAAAATCGTACCAAAAAATTTTTTTAAGAGTTAGGCCGAGAGTAATGTATGAAGTAAATGTTGTCAGAACGCCAAATATCAGGAAAGTTGAAATGACGCCGTCGTGAAAGAAATTTTTTAAGCCAGAGAGGGCGTCGGGCGTCGTGTTATTTCCGGTAACGCCCAGAATGGCGATTGTAAAAAGAATGTAAGTTATTATAGAGATTATAATGCCGGAGACAATCGTCGGTTTTAAGAGCTTAAGATGTTTTGGGGCCAAAAATTCTTTTACTTCGGGAATAATTGAGGCGCCCCAAATTGAAAATAAGACCACGCCGTAAGGCAGAAAAAAATATTTTAAATTAACAGTGGAAAAGTTTGATAAGGAGATAAAAGGGGCGGTTTTAAAAAGCAGTAAAATGATGACAATAAAAAAGAAGATTAGCATCGCGAATTCAGTTTGCGCCACTTCTTTGCTTGTAAAATAGATTATCAAAGAGCCGGTGGCAAAAAAGATAAAAATATAAAGGAGTTTTGTGCCGCCGAAAAAAGGAATTAGGAATTCGGCTAAAAAATTTCCGCCGACAAGCAGATAAGCAATCAAGGCGCCGGTGATGCCAATTATTTGCGATACCAGGGACGTTATTTTTAATTTTTTTCCAAGATAGAGGCCGACGTAGCCCGGGAGACGGTGTTTTCCTTTGGTGCGGCAGACCAGTTCGCCGTAAACTAACATTGAATAAATTGCAACCACACCAAGGATTATAAAATAGATTATCATTGGCACAAATCCAAGTTTCATACTAACATAAGGCAGACCGAAAAGACCAACACCGATGACCGTGCCGCAGAATAGAGAAAAGGCGAGGAGATATTTTTTTAGAGACAGCATGAGAGCGTAATGCTAATATACGAATTCGTGCGAGTGATACGAATAAATACGAATACTTGATTATAATTATTATACCATTTTCCCGCCAATTAAAAAAGCCGAGTTGTTTCCCGGCTTTTGTTGATAAATAATTTAATGGCGTCTAAAGCAAATTTATTATTGCCATTATTATGCCTTTATAAGTTGGCAATTCTTTTTTAGTTGTCCAGACATATTCTGTGTGCTCGTCTGACAAAACAATAATTCGCGAATGGACTTCAACCAGATATGGAATTACGACATATCTATATTTCCTTCCCATAACCTCAACAGGAGAAAGAGGTTTTATTATTGTTCCGGTTAAGCCTGTTTCTTCTTGCAACTCTCTTAAGACAGCAAATTCAGCTAGCTCTTTTTCTTTTATAAAACCCATTACAAATTCCCAGTCGCCTCCGGAGTAATTCTGCGGAGATCGTTTAAGGAGCAGATACTTGTTTTTATATTGCACAACCCCAGCCACGATGATTAATGTTTGCATTTCTACCTCCTTATAAAGAGCTGGCGATGAATATTTTTAGTTGGCGTAGCTGTCGCGTTTTTTGTTTTAGCCAATGATTTTCATGATTGGAAATATTTTTTGAGTAATATTATTAGCGGCCAACGCCAAAATATGTAAAACCTAATTGTTTTAGCTGTACGGGATTAAAAATATTTCGGCCGTCAAAGATTACGGGCGTAGTCATTAGGTTTTTTATTTTTAATAAATCCAGATTTTTAAATTCATCCCAGTCGGTGCAGATAATCAGCGCATCGGTTTTTTCGGCGGCTTGATAGGCGTTTTGGCAATATTGAATTTCCGGTAGAAATTTTTGCGTTTTTGCCATGGCTTTTGGGTCGTAAGCTTTTATTTTTACATTTTCTTTTATCAGACCGCTGATGATTCGGATTGCCGGCGAGTTGCGGATATCATCAGTTCCGGGCTTGAAAGACAGTCCAAGGACGCCGATTTGCTTGCCGTCTAAGACCCAAAGCTCGCGTTCAATTTTTTTTAAAAATCTTTGCCAGGCGCGGCTGTTTATTTTTTCAATGGCTTCAATAAACGAGCAGTCAACGCCTAAAATTTCCAAAGTTTTTTTAAAGGCGGCGATATCTTTTGGAAAACAGCTGCCGCCAAAGCCAATTCCGGGTTTAAGAAAATTAGAGCCAATTCGTTTATCAAGGCCGATTGCTTCAAGCACTTCAAGGGCGTCGGCGCCGACTTGTTCACAGGCCTCGGCGACTAGATTTGCATAAGATATTTTGGTTGATAAAAAAGTATTAGCGCCGTGTTTTATTAGTTCGGCGCTTTTAACCGAGACGATTTTGACCGGAGTATTATTTTTTTTAATAATCGGTTCGTATAATTTTAACATCGCCTCTTGCGCGCGCTTGCTGTCAACGCCAATAACAATTCGGTCGGGGTTTAGGGTATCGCTGACGGCAGTTCCTTCACGGAGAAATTCGGGGTTTGAGACGACATCAAAATCGGCATTATATAAATTATATTTTTTGATAGTTTCTTTAACTTTTTCGGCGGTTTTTACCGGAACGGTGCTTTTATCAACAATAATCTTATATTCAGTGATAATTTCGGCAATTTGGCGGGCAACCATTTCAACGTATTTTAAATCCGCCTGCCCGTCGGGCTTTGGCGGAGTATTAACGCAAATAAAAACTATTTCCGAATTTTTAACAGCCGAATTAAGGTCGTCGGTAAAAATTAAATTATTTTGTTGCTGGTTTTTTTGGATTAGTTCGGGCAGGCCGGTCTCAAAAATCGGGCATTTTCCTTCGCGTAAAAAATTTATTTTTTCCAAGTCATTGTCAACACAAATAACTTTATGGCCTATGTCTGACAGACAGGCGCCGGTTGTCAGGCCAACATAACCAGTGCCGATGATGGCGATAGTCATAGATATTATTTTAAATTAAATTATTTTAATTTGTCCGCGTCAGACGATTAAAGCTCCGCATTTTTATAAGTATAGAAGCAGATAGACCCTAGCACCAAAGCCCGCGGCAAGCTTAGATGCAGATTTCAAGTTTTATTGGCGCGAAGTCGCCTTCGGCTTGATTTAATAAAAGCCGTTTTAAACGATTGGCTTGGTGCGGGGCAGGCGCTGATAGTAACGCAGATAGACGCAGAACTTATGGTTAAAATAATTGTAATTGGTAATTGGATTATTATTATAGGCCATTTTCTGTTTTTTTGCAAATAAATGATTATGATTGTAAAATCGTTTCCGCCAGAGGCGGGCAGGCAGCCGCGGGTGGAAAATTGTTGACGATGAATTGCTAAATTGCTAAATTGTTAAATTGTTTATAAGACAGAGAAGACGGATAAGG
>CAYHQU010000066.1:0-2877 GCA_964358955.1 uncultured Gammaproteobacteria bacterium
GGCGTTTTTACGGATATACGAGATTTGTTCAGCAAGACAAAAGAAGCGCGGGCGCGAGGATATAAGCCGGGCCGGTTTAGTTTTAACGTGCCGGGCGGGCGGTGCGAAGAATGCGAAGGCGATGGGGTAAAAAAAATTGAAATGCATTTTTTACCGGACGTTTATGTTGAATGCGAAAAGTGCCGCGGCAGCAGGTATAATGCCGAGACATTAAAAATAAAATACAAAGAAAAGACGATTGCCGATGTTTTAGCCATGACGGTTGAAGAGGCGCTTTCGTTTTTTAGACACGTGCCGCGAATTGAACATAAACTGCAAACGTTGGTTGATGTTGGGTTGGGCTATATTGAACTGGGCCAGCCGGCAACGACTTTGTCGGGCGGCGAGGCGCAACGAATTAAGCTAACTTCGGAGTTGTCGCGGAAAGGTTTTGGTAATTTATATATTTTAGACGAGCCGACAACCGGGTTGCATTTTGCCGATGTAAAAAAATTGTTGGAAGTGCTAAATCGGCTCGTGGACAAAGGCAATTCGGTTTTAGTGATTGAACATAATTTGGATGTTATAAAATCGGCGGATTGGATTATTGACTTAGGGCCGGAAGGCGGCGAGCGAGGCGGCCGAGTGGTGGCGGAAGGGACGCCGGAGCGGTTGGCGAAGTGTGAGAAGTGGAGTTATACTGGAAGGTATTTGAAAGAAGTGTTAGGCGGATAACGCCGACGGCAATGCCTGCGGGTTGCACGGATATTTTTTTAGGGAGCGAAGTGGTCTTACGCTGGAAAATATTTACAGAGTATATTGAAATGATTTTTTCACCCTATCCTCACAAGGGGAGTGGAGAGGGGATTATTTCTTTGATTGCGAAGTCGGAGAAGTGGAATTATGCGGGGAGGTATCTTCAAGAAGTGTTAGGTTAGAACACGAATCATTCGCGAATAAAACACGTCATGCCCGAGGCAGATCCCATGCCAGAGGCAGGCGCAGCGCCTCTGGCGGAAATATTTCACGAAGTAAGTCGCGAATAGTTTAAAAATAAGTTTTAACCGACTTTAGTCGGGTTGTCTGTTAACCGCATCCAGATTTTTTAACCTGACTAAAGTCAGTAAGAATTGGTGAGAGTTATACTATGATAATATGGATTATCATAGTATAAGCAGAGCTTACAAGGATTGGTAGTTAATTTGGAGATTGGAGATAACCCCAGCACCAAAGCCCGCGATCAAGCTGGTGGTAGTGATAAACCTAAAACGCGCGGAGTCGCCTTCGGCTTATTCTGTGGAATAGTGGTGGTTGGTGATTGGCTTGGTGCGGGGTTATTTTTTTGCAACGGCTCACTGGCGGTCGTCCCGTTTAGCGGGACTCCCTTGTTCGCCTGCAAAAAAATAAAAAGAGCCGCGCGCAAAAGATTTTGCGTTTGGCTCTTGGAGCAATGTGCCTTTTTGTCCTTCAGTCACTCAAGGGCGGCGGCTGGTAGTTGGGTGGCGGTGGCAATTTTGTTGGCGGCGGCAAAACCCGACATTCCGCATCAGCCATATTGGTGAACCAAGCGCCGCAAAAACTACAAAAGTGTAAAAGCGGGGCGCCGTCCTCAACGGGTTGGCCGCAATTGCCACAGCAGCCATTTTCATCTAACCGTGTTTTGGTATTCATTTCTTTTACTCCACCAGCCCGAAGATAAAGGTCAAACACTATTTATATTATAGTATAATTTGAAAAGTGGGCAACTAGGCCAAAACTTTGCTGAAAGTGATGTCCCAAGTTTTAGTGTCAATGGTAGCAAAAGAACGTTTTGGCTGGCCGTCAAAGCCCTTGCCAAAGGCGCCGGGATTTACCAAAGCCACGTCGTAGTTGACATGGAAGAATTGATGATGCGAGTGGCCAAACAGGCAATAGTGGACATCGGGAAATTCTTGCTTGATTTTTTCCACAATCTGAAACGGCAGGGATTTTGGCCAGTGTTTTCTTCTTGAAAACCAACCCCAAAGTTTGTGCTGGATTTTTGCCGCTGCCCATTGACCATATTTGGTTTTCGCTTTTTCAATTAGTTCGGCAGTCTGCGCTTCGGGTGTCGGAATGCCAAGATTTGCTCGCAATACTTCCACTCCCAAATAATGGTTGACATAAATTGCAATTTTACCAAAGCGGATAATTTGTCGATCATCATCTTGAAGGACGTGCCAATTGTCAGGTAAGTGGGGTGGAATTTTTTCATTCATTTCTGTTGGAAAAACCCAAATTGGCAGATGGCCCAAAGACGGGTGGCCAAAATGCTCATCTTCCAAATCGCCACAATGAATAATGCAGTCGCATTGCCTTTTTTTCGCTTCCCCCGCAATCAGTTTTAGTTCGCTGATCGGACAATCATGCGTATCGGAGACGACGAAAATTCTCATAATGCATCTCCCTCCTTGCTTGCATTTCTCAAGAGATATTAAGGTGCTATTATATATTGTAGTGAACTTGGAGGCGAATGTCAATTGTCTCTTATTGAAATGTCTCTTATTAAAAAAGAAAAAGCCAAGCAGAGAGCTTGGCTTGCCAGCAAAGAGCTAAAGTTGGATTGGCGGATCTTGAGAGTAATCAAGATGGCAGCAGCCGCAAATTCCCGTTGAACAGTCAATAACTCCGCCGCAACGGCTGCAATGGCAACCAAATAGCGCTGGCAATGGCTTGGTTTCGGTGAAGACCGCCGGCAATTCACTGCGCGACGTTTTTGTTTGTAAGATATCGCGGTCTAAATCCAGTTTATTTGGTTCAATCAACAACTGACAGCCGCACTTAAAACAAATATCCGGAATCGCATCAGGAAAAAAGGCCTGTTTGCAATAACCACATTTGTTATTATGCACAAAGGTCCGGAGCCGCCTCTTCATTTAA
>CAYHQU010000066.1:2977-5459 GCA_964358955.1 uncultured Gammaproteobacteria bacterium
GAAGCGCAGTTGATAAAGCATCATCAGCCGAAATATAATATTCAGCTTAAAGGCGGGGAGCGGTACGCGTATCTAAAAATCAGCGATGATAAATATCCGTGTTTGGTAACGGTTAGAAAGCCGGCAGGCGGCGGGCGGATTTTCGGACCATTTACTTCGGGCGAGACGCGGCAGGAACTTTTACATTTGGCCAGGCGGGTTTTTAAAGTTCGGACTTGCAGTAAGCCGCCGCGACGGAAATATAGCTGGCCGGAGTTTAGGCGGCAGCTTGCCCCTGGGTCGGAAAAAATGACAGAGGAAATGTATTTAGAAAATGTTAAGAAAGTGGAGGAGTTGCTGCGGGGTAAAACTTCTGATTTAATTGCGCGGCTTAAAGTAGAGATGGGACAGTACGCGCGGGAGCAGAAATACGAGCTGGCGGCAGTTGCTCGCAATCAGCTTACGGCTTTGGAGGCGTTGTCGCAACGGCAGCGAGTTCAGCTGCAGAAAAAATACAATCAGGATGTGATAAATTACGCGCGCGCCGGCGGCGGGATGGTGGCGCAGATTTTTAATATTAACCGCGGCATCATTTCGGGGCGCAAGGAATTTAGACTAAAGTCAAGCGAAGGACTGAACAAATTTGTTGTACAGTATTATTATGACGCTGACATCCCCGAAGAAATTATTTTGCCGGAAAAGTTAGACGAGCAGAATTTAGTGGCGCGATATTTAGAAAAAAAAGCCGGGCGGCGGGTGAAAATTACGGTGCCGCAAAAAGGCGATAAGAAAAAACTGCTGCAGCTGCTTTATGAAAATATTTTAGTTCAGCTCAAAGTTGGCGATAGCGCTTTGCTGGAGCTGCAAAATAAATTGTCATTGCCAAGCTTGCCTCAAGTGATAGAATGTTTTGATGTTTCAAATTTAGGCGAAAGTTTTTTGGTTGGATCAATGGTGCAATTTCGGGATGGCAAGCCGGATAAAGATAATTACCGGAGATTTAAAATTAAGACAGTGCGCGGGCAGTCCGATTATGATTCAATGCGGGAGATTGTTTACCGACGGTATTATCGCTTAAAGCTGGAAAGTGCTTTATTGCCGGATTTAGTTATTGTTGACGGCGGCAAGCCGCAGTTAACAGCGGCGTTATCGGCGATGCGGGAGTTGGCGCTGCAAATTCCAGTGATTGCGCTGGCAAAAAGGCAAGAAGAAATTTTTGTGGTTGGGGTTAAATGGCCGATTCGGCTGACAAGAAAGTCGGCGGCATTAAAAATGTTACAGCGAGTGCGCGATGAAGCGCATCGGTTTGCTGTTAAGTATCATCGGCTGGTGCGAGGGAAGATATCATAAGGTTTGATTTTTGGGCTAAAATATGGTAGTTTAGATATATGAATAAATATTACATTACCACTGCTATTCCATACGTTAATGCTAATCCCCATATCGGCTTTGCTTTGGAGTTGGTGCAAACTGATGTGGTGGCCAGATTTCATCGTCAGCGCGGCGACGAAGTTTTCTTTTTGACCGGCGCGGATGAAAACAGTTTAAAAAATGTTCAGGCGGCAGAAATTGCGGGCATCACCACACAGAAGCTGGTTAATCAGAACACCCAAAAATTTATTGATTTAACGCGAGCGCTAAATATTTCTAATAATGATTTTATTCGGACGACTTCTACAAAGCATTTTGCCGGCGCGCAAAAATTGTGGCAGGCGTGTCGGCCGGAAGATATTTATAAAAAATCTTATAAAGGATATTACTGCGTTGGCTGCGAGGCGTTTGTGACGGAAAAAGATTTAGTCGGCGGTAAATGTCCAGAGCATAATACGGCACCAGAGTTAGTTGAAGAAAAAAATTATTTTTTTAAATTATCAAATTATCAAAAAAAATTAGCGCGGCTGATTAAATCCGATAAATATAAAATTGCGCCGGAGTCGCGAAAAAATGAGGTGTTGAGTTTTATTGAGATGGGGCTTGAAGATTTTTCAGCTTCGCGGTCAAAAGCGCGTGCCAAAAATTGGGGCGTGCCGGTGCCTGGCGATCCGGAACAGGTGATGTATGTTTGGTTTGACGCGCTAAGCAATTATATTACGGCTTTGGGGTATGACAGTCCCGCCGAGCGGGATGAAAAATTTAAAAAGTTTTGGCCGGCCGACGCGCATGTGGTTGGCAAAGGGATAATTAGATTTCACGCGATTTACTGGCCGGCGATGCTTTTATCGGCTGGGCTGCCGCTGCCGAAAGAGTTATTTGTGCACGGCTATATAAATATTGCCGGCGAAAAGATGTCAAAGTCGTTGGGAAATGTTATTGATCCGTTTGCGTTGGTTGAGAAGTACGGCGTTGAGCCAGTTAGATATTATTTATTGCGATACATTCATCCAGTCCAGGATAGTGATTTTGATATTAAAAAATTTGAAGAGGCATATAATTCTGATTTAGCGAATGGCTTAGGAAATTTAGTGTCGCGGGTGACGGGGCTGATTGAACAGAATGAGATTGA
>CAYHQU010000067.1:0-5323 GCA_964358955.1 uncultured Gammaproteobacteria bacterium
CTGATTTGGCCGAAGCGCTGGGATTTTTCGGAGAGTTTTTTTGGGTCATTAATAATACTCGGATTCAAGAGGTCTTTTTCTAATTGTTGGTATTCGGCTAGTAGTTTTTGATAGTTTTTATCCATAGTTTTTAAATTTCAAATAATAAATTACAAATAACAAATAAATCTCAATGACTGAAATTTTCACCCTACGGGTGATCCCCCGAGGGGGACAAACCCGACGTTTTGGTTATTGTCATGCCAAAGGCAGATCAGCTTCCCACCAGCGGACGGGTCGCCTCTGGCGACTGGCTAAGAATTTGGAATTTATTTGTTGTTTGTGATTTGGAATTTGGGATTTCCCCGTCGGGATTGTAATTGGTAATTTTTTATATCTTAATCATACAAAAATCCCTGTCATCTGACAAGGATTTTATTTAAAAAAATGCTATTGTTCGGCTTCGGCTTTAATTTTTTTTGCTTGTTTTTTTCTGATAACGGTTTTGGCGCGTTTGGCTTTTTTTCCTTTGCGGGCGGCGGCGGCTTGTTTTTGTTTTGAGGCGCGTTCTTGGAATTTTTCAACGCGCCGCGCCGAGTCAACAAGTTTTTGTTTGCCGGTATAAAAAGGATGGCACATTGAGCAGATTTCAACGTGGATTTCCGGACTGGTTGAGCCAACTTCAAAACTGTTGCCGCAGGCGCAGACAACTTTGGCTTTGTCAAAATATTTAGGGTGGATGTCTTTTTTCATGGTGATAAAATATAATTTTAGTTATTTTTGATACTTTTTATTAAGTTTATTAGTTTGTCGCATTTGTCGTTCGTAGAAGCGGATTTACGCGGAAGTTTTATATGATGAGTTTATAATAGCATAGATTTAAAATTTATTCAAGCGCAACGAATCAAATGCAGTAGTGTCCGAGATAATTTTCAGTATGATTTCGAAATGCCTAAACTTAGATGATATGTTTTTTTTAACTCACTAAGTGACGGGTATCCGTCACTTAGTGAGTTAAAAAAAATGGCTAAATGTAGTAATTTAGATAAACAAGAAAATTATCTCGGACGCTAGTGATTATTATTTAGCAATCAAACAATGCAACAATGGAACAATCGCCGTCGCATGTTTGACAAATTTCCTAATTTTGCTATACTAATATCATAATAATTAAATCACACATACTGCCAAAATTTAGCCAGCTCCTGCCCTTTTTTAAGGGTGCGGCTAAAAGCAGTAGCGGGTCGTGTTGGGCGAGAATGATCTAAATCCTCTCCTTAGCCCTCTCCTTATTAACCTTTTAAGGAGCGGGAACATGACGGTAAGGAAAAAAATTATGATAGAGATTCCAACAGTTTTAGAAATGCTAAAAGCCGGCTTGCATTTTGGCCATCGGACGTCAAAAATGCATCCAAAAATGAAACCCTATGTGTTTACCCAGAAAAACGGGGTTCACATTATTAATGTTGAACTGACTCAAGAAAAATTAAAAGAAGCGTTAGAATTTGTCACAAAAATCGTGAGCAACGGCGGCACGATTTTATTTTTGGGAACAAAGAAACAAGCGCAGGCGATTGTAAAAAAATACGCGGAAGAATGCCAGATGCCGCACATTACCGAGCGCTGGCTTGGCGGGACATTCACAAACTTTGCGGAAATTTCGCGCGTCATCAGAAAATACAGTTCGCTTAAAGAAAAGAGGAAAAGCGGCGAGTTAAAAAAATACACAAAAAAAGAGCAGCTTAAATTTGACCGCGAGATTGAGAAGCTGGAAAAAGTTGTCGGCGGAATTGAAAGTTTAAAGAAAATTCCAGAAGCGATTTATATTGTTGATTTAAAAAAAGAAAAAACAGCATTAGCGGAGGCGACGACAAAAGAGATTCCGGTGGTGGCGATTTGCGATTCAAACGTCAATCCGGATAGAATTAATTATGTGATTCCGGGCAATGACGACGCGATAAAAAGTATTGAGATGGTAACGCGGCTGGTGGCGGAAGCAGTGGTAGCGGGGAAAAATGAGGGAGAGGTAAAAACTAATCTTAAATAAATAATTAAAAATGCAAAATGAATAATGGAATGCAAAATTAAAAATGATTTGAATATCTAACATTTTACATTTTAAATTTTTATTATTCATTTTGCAGTTTGCTTTTTACATTAAATTATATGTCTAAAGAAAACGTTATTAAATTAAGAGAGATAACCGGCGCGGGGGTTTCCGACTGCCAGGCGGCGCTTAAAGAAAGCGGCGATGATATTGAAAAAGCAATAGAGGTTTTACGAAAAAAAGGCGCGCTGAAAGCGGCAAAAAAATTAGCGGAACGAACGGCGAAGGAAGGTTTGGTCGGAAGCTATATTCACGCCACCGGGAGAGCCGGCTGCCTGATTCAAGTTTCCTGCGAGACAGATTTTGTCGCGAGGACCGAGGAATTTAAAGAGTTGGTGCATGATTTAGCAATGCACGTTACGGCGTTTTCACCAGAATATTTAAGACCGGAAGACATACCGGCGGAAGTTTTAGACAAGGAGAAAGAAATATATATTGAGCAGTTAAAAAAAGAAGGCAAGCCGGAGCAGGTCATCCCAAAAATTTTAGAAGGCAAGCTGGAGAAGTTTTACGGCGAGGTTTGTTTATTAAATCAACCCTTTATTAAAGACGATAAAATTTCGGTTAAAGAACATATTGACCAAAAAATTGCCAAGACCGGCGAGAAGATTGAAGTTGTCAGGTTTGTAAGATTTAATGTATAGTAGCCGGGGTTGATTAGAGAGACAAAAGTTATATTGCGGGGATATTGGGGCATCAGAAATTTAGCGAATTGTTAAATTGTTCTATTGTTAAATTGTTAATTGTTTGTTATATGAAAGTTGCCCAGATACAATTCATGGATTGGGATAAAAGTTATAATTTTGATATTAGCGGTTTTGATTTAAAGGTTAACGATCAGGTTGTAACGAAGACGGATGTCGGAGTTGATATTGGAAAAGCTATAAAAATTATTGATAATTTTTCTGTCGGCGCGAATGATATTGAGATAAAGCCGATATTAAGAAAGGTTACAACTGAAGATTTGAATCGGTTGGGGGAACTTGAAAGCGAGAGAAAAGCGGCGATTGAATATTGCAAGAAAGCGACGGATAAATATGGACTGCCGATGAAGATTGTTAATGTTCATTTTTCTTTGGACGGCGGCAGAATTACTTTTGCTTTTATCGCCGACGGGCGAATTGATTTTCGGCAGATGGTTAAGGATTTAACCCATTATTTTCAAAAGTCAATCCGGCTGCATCAGCTTGGCATTAGAGATGAGGCGAAGATGGTTGGCGACGTTGGGCCCTGCGGGCGCAATATTTGCTGTAGGTCGCATTTGCGAAGCTTAGCGAGCATAACCTCGGAGATGGCGGAGGCGCAGCAGGTCGCGCATCGCGGCTCGGATCGGTTGTCGGGGATGTGCGGACGGCTGCGTTGCTGCTTAGCTTATGAACGAGAAGAATATGAAAGATTAGCGGCAAAAATTCCCGCAGTAGGAACGGCTGTTAGAACACAGAAGGGACGCGGCGTTGTTGTTAATAGACATATTTTAAAACAGACGGTAGAGGTCGCGATTAACGGCGACGAGAGTAATATTTTGGAGATAGCGATTCATTAAAACATTTCCGCCGGAGGCGGATCCCTCCAGAGGCGGGCAGGCAGCCTCGGGCTGAAAAACCTGAGAACATTAAAACAAAAAATAAATTGTTAAATTGTTAAATTGTTGGATTATGCATAAAAGAATTTTATTAATTATTTTAGCGGTGGTAATTGTTTTTGGTTTGGGCGGATGTTTAAAAAAAGAAGTTGAAAATCAATTAACGAACACCTCGGTTCCGGACACGGGAAAAATAATTGATATTACCGAGAAAAATAAACAGGTTATTGCCGCGGTTCCGGGCGACGCAATTTTAATTACTTTAAAAACAAAGAAAAATGAAGATTGGCAATGGTCGTTTCGGGAGCCGATTGCCGGCGAATATTTATCACTGAAAAGGCATGATATAATCACTGAAGGCGATACCAGAGTTTTGGAAGACGAGATGATTTCAGAATGGAAATTTAAAATTGAAAAAGCCGGCGAGTTTAATATCAGATTTAATTTAGAAGAGTCAACCGAGACAAAAAATCCAAAAGAGGTTTTTTTGGTAAAAATTATCAGCGATAAAAACAAGAAAGAATTAGAGAATATTTTAGTTGACGAGCCATTGGATAAGCAGGATTTTACCGGTCCGCTTAAGGTCGCGGGGTTTGCGCGAGTGTTTGAAGGGACGGTCAACTATCGGCTAAAAGACAGCGAGGGCAAAGTTTTGGCGGAAGGTTTTGCAACCGCAAAGCAGGGAGCGCCGGAGTTTGGATATTTTGAAGCAGAGATTAAAACCGGACAAGTTGAAGGATTATTAACCTTAGAAGTTTTTCAAATAAGCGCGCAGGACGGCGCGGAAATAGATAAAGTCGTCAGAACGTTGGAATAGTTCTTTGGACAAGTTGGGAGGAGGTGTGCGATGTCTTTGATGCTGTGTTTTGGAATTGGATTTCTGTCAGGATTGTTGTCGCTTGGCGCCAGTTATGTGAACCACAGACGCGCGAAAAAGCATTTTCCAAATTGGGTACTATTGTTTTCCGAAGTGTGGTCGCCATGGAGTTATGAAAGTATTGAAGAGATTGAGATGCACAAGCCGGAGAGCTGGCCATCGTTTTTAACTCCTGTTGGTTTTTTGCTTAACATTCCTTACTGGTGGATACGGCTACCGGCTGCTTTTTTCGGCTGGATTTTGATTGTAAAGCGCGAGCTCTGGCGGCGGATAGACAGGACGATAGGACAGTAGCGGGAGGTAAATAATGCTACTCCTCGTTGACCAGGCGGAGTTTTTTGGGCGCTCTTGGGAAATTGTTAGCTGGGCGGCGCTTGGTTTGGCGCTAAACCTGTGGCTGGCATCTTCGCTCTTTCGAATTCGCTGTTTGGAGATTTCCGGAGCGCGGAAGATACCTTGGCATTACAAGCTGCCATTTCCTTGGCGCTACGGATTTTTGTCGCGGGCGGGATTTCCGGCGGCGCGTGGACGTGAACCGTTTTTTGATTTCGTTATTTTGCCGATGTTAGTGATGATCTTCGCGCCGGTGATATTGGTTGGAATTTCATTACTTTGGATTATAGCCGGAATTCGAAGGGCGCGATTACGCCGTCGTTTAGCAGATAGCTAACGGGTAGAACAAGTTCTATCCTTGAGAGAGGTTTCGGCCTCTCTTTTTTTAGCTACGAATTAACTATCCCGCTATACGCGCGATCATCCCGCTTCGCCCGATCACGCG
>CAYHQU010000068.1:0-5260 GCA_964358955.1 uncultured Gammaproteobacteria bacterium
TAATAAAACCAGCAATTTTCTTTGATTTTTACTTAATCCTCGCGGCATAAATATAATTTCTAAACCTATAAAATACTTACGATCGTAAGTATTTTATAGAATTTTTTTTGTAGTTGAGATAGTTTTTATTTATTAATAATATAATATTTACGATCGTAAGTATTATATATAAGCTTTTTAACTTTGTTTAAAAATTTTTAACAGCGATTCGGCGTTATATTGCCAGCTAAATTTTTTTGATTGGATTAACCCTTTTTGAGAAAGATGTTTTTGGAGGGTAGGGTTATTGTTTAGCTCTTCAAGGGCATGGCGCAGGTCGTTGATGTCGTAGGGATCAATTTGGATTCCGGCGTCAGCGACAACTTCAGGCAAAGAAGAAGTGTGACTGACGACAACTGGAGTTTCGCAAGCCATAGCTTCAAGCGGCGGCAGGCCAAAGCCCTCGTAAAATGAAGGGTAGGCAAAAATTTTTGCAAGCGCATAGAGGGCGGGTTTGTCTTCGGAGTCAATGTAGCCAATAAAATGAATTTTATTTCTATATTTTTTGGCCGCATTATAGATTGATTCGTATTTCCAGCCCTTGCCGCCGGCAACAACTAAAGTCGGCAAGGATTTTGAAATCCCGACGGCTTGAATTAAACTTTCAATATTTTTTCGCGGCTCTAAGTTGCCAAGGAATAAGATAAATTCTTCTGGAAGATGATATTTTTCTTTGACTTTTTTTAGAATTTCAGGATTTTGAATTTTATGAAATCTGTCGGTTACTCCCGGATAAATTACTTTTATTTTTTCCGGGCTGATGTTGTAGATTTTTATAATGTCGTTTTTAGTATTTTCGGAAATTGCAATTACAGCATCGGCGCGCTGGCAAAGTTTTTTTGGGTTGACGAGTTTGTGCCAAAGACGGGCTTTAAAATTAAAGAATTCGGGGTTGTGTTCAAAGGAGAGGTCGTGGATGATAGTTATGAGTTTAGGTGATGAAAAGGCGGCGGCGCTTTGATCCAGGGGATCCCTTGGCTCACCCGCCATTGCTGGTTCGCTCGGGATGACAGAAAAATTAGAGAAATTTTTTTTTGATAGTGCAATGAAATGGAAGCTGGGGAGAAAAAAGATGTCGGCGCCGCCGACAAGTTTATCAAGTTTTGGAAAATTTAAAAATTTTACGCAGAAGTTAAAAAGTTTATTTGGATAGCTGAATTTTTTTATCGTTACATTTGGGTAGTTAAACTCGGGGATTTTTGCCGGTTTAGCGGTGTTATAAAACAAAATGTATTGATTATTTTTATCAATTTCAAATAAAACCCTAAGCAAGTTTAGAGTAAAACTGGAAATGCCGGAGTATTGTTTTTCGGTTAAGCAGCGGATGTCAATGCCAATTTTCATAATAGATATGAATAGTAATTGGTAATTAGTATCCCGAAGGCGACTGTAAGCCGTGTCCGAAGGCGACAATAACCATTGTCGCCTTCGGGATTATTAGTATTATATTAATCATGATCGGCAGACGATGCGGCTTTTTTCTCTTTCCGCCCATTTTTCGGCGACGAGATTTGTGATTTGAGTTTTAAAATTTTCCGTGTTAAATTGTTCGGCGTAGGCCTTAATTTTTTGCGGGTCAAAAATTTCGGGCCTAAATCTAACGACGGTGTCGGCAAGCGCTTCCCAGCTTTGGTCTTCAAAAAATACGCCGGTGACGTTATTGACAACTGTTTCGCAGGCGCCGCCGACACCAAAAGCAATGACCGGACGACCGGAGGCCATGGCTTCAACGGCAGTGATGCCGAAGTCTTCAATTTGGGGGTGAATGAAAGCGATACAGTTGCCGTAAAGCGCGGCTAAAATTTTATCGTCAACTTTACCTAAAAATTCAATATTTGGTTTAGCGATTTTTTTTAGTTTTTGCAGTTCCGGACCGCAACCGAAAATTTTTAGCTTAATGCCGAGCTGGTTAAAGGCGTTAATGGCGATGTCAAATCTTTTGTAGGCAACAAGCCGGCCGCCGGTTAAGTAGTAGCTTTTGGTGTTATTGCTGATAAAAAATTTTTTTGTTTCTACTGGCGGATGGATGATAATGCTTTCGCGGCGATAATATTTTTTAATGCGCTCGGCTGTGGTTTTTGAGTTGGCGACAAAGAGGTCAACTTTTTGGGCGGCCTGAAAATCCCACATCCGCAAACGAGTTAAAATTATTGGGATTATTTTTTTTACCCAGCTCGGATAATTTAACTCTTCAACGTAACGATGGGTGTCTGACCAAAGATAACGAGTTGGTGTATGGCAGTAGCAGATATGAAGCGAGCCTGAATTGGTAATTACGCCTTTTGCCATGGCGGAACATGATGATAGAACAACATCATAATCCATTAAGTTATAGCTTTCAGTTGCCGTTGGCATCAGGGGTAAAAACCATTGGTAGTGATTTATCGCGCCGGGAATATTTTGGAGAAAAGAAGTTTTAATAGTTTTGTCCGCAAAAAGATCACCCAGTTTGGCTGGATTATGAAATAAAGTGTAGGTCGGCGCGACTGAATAGATTTCTTGAAAAACTTTTAGAACTTTTTCAGCGCCGCCGAGCTGGGTTAGATGGTCGTGGACGAGGGCGAGTTTCATAATGATTAGATTCGATGCCAATCCCGCTAAGCGGGACTAATGATACTAATAGAAACTAATGGCAATAGATGATTATAAGACGTATAAGACGGGGGGCGCAGGAGTCCGACTCCGGGAGGGAGAAGACGGGGCGTGTTGGCGAACCCCAGTCGTTTTACGGGATAAAACACTGACATGCGGCAAAAACATCAATATACAGCAAGAATGGAGCTGACGCGTCAGAACCCCCTTCATGAAGAGCATGCCGGGGAGAAGACAATTTATATAATACTCACGATCGTGAGTATTATATAGAGCGGTTTTTTTAAAAATAGGTTGGGCGGGATAGGACTAATATGACGTATAAGACGGACGGTCTGTTGGCGGGGACGTCAACAGACAGCCGGGAGGGGAGAGTTAGTCCGCTTCCCTTCTTTGCAAAACTGCCAGCGGCGTTTTAAATAAAATTTGTAAATCTAATTTTAATGACCAATTTTCAATATAGTACGTGTCAAGTTTTATTTCTTCATTAAAATCCAGGTCGGAACGGCCGGAGACCTGCGCGAGGCCGGTGATGCCGGGTTTTAAGGCAAGCACTTGACGTTGGCTGCGATCATATTTAGCGATTTCTTCAGGTTCATGCGGCCTGGGACCAACAAGACTCATTTTTCCGGCCAGCACCAGAAAGAATTGCGGCAGCTCGTCAATTGACCAGCGGCGAATAAATTTTCCGACGCGAGTTATTCGCGGATCATTTTTAAATTTCATCATCGGCGTTCCGGCGCGCAAATTTTTATGGTTTAGCAAAAAGTTTTCATTAAAGCGGTATAGATGGGCATCTTTAACCATGGAGCGGAATTTTATAAAATCAAACGGACGGCCGCGCTGGCCGACTCTTTTGTATTTAAACAGTATCGGGCCAACGGAATCAATTTTAATGGCGATTCCGGCGAGGATCATTAGCGGGAGGAAAATTATTATAAACATTATTGAAAAGATGATGTCAAAAATTCTTTTAAAAATTCGGCCCCAGCCGTCAAGCGGCGTTCGTTTAATTTCAACCAGCGGCATGCCGCGGAATGTTTTTATTTCGTAATTTGAAAGTTTTGCGCCCAGCAGATCAGCAGTGTATTTAAAATCAAGATGGTAATCACTCAAGAGATTAATAATATCTAGAACTTTTTGCCGCGGCAGTTCGGGGTCGGTTTGGATTATTTCGTCAAATTTATCATTATTGGCTAGTTCGGTAATTTCAGTTTTAACGTCATCATTAAAATTGGCATATTGTTTTACAAACTGATAGCCAAGATTTTTATATTTTGAAAATTCTTTTATTAGGTTCTCAGTAATTTCTGTTTTGCCAATTAAGATAACGCGATGAACGCCAATGCCGGTTTCATATAATTTTTTTTGAAATAAGCGGATTAACAAACGTTCAAAACTGACAAAAATAAAACAAAGAGTCCAGGCGATAATAATAATCAGACGAGAATCAAAGAGGTAGCGGGTAAAAAACATTGCAGCCATAACCGCGGCCATACTGGCGGCGCAGGCGAGAAATATTTTTGAAATTTCATTAATTTGGCGATAGGCGCCTTTGATATTATAAAGCCCGGCGAGGGCAAAAATAAGAATCCAAAAAACTGCGATTATTAAAACGGTTATTAGGTAATTATGATAAGGCAAATCAAAAACAACCGGCCTGACGTTTCTGACGATTGGCAGAAATCTGATTTTATAAGCGGCGATGGCGGAAAATAAAATAACTAAATAATCCAGGGGAACGGTAATCGCGGAAATTATTAGCTCTGATTTTTTCATGGCTACGAATTAATTATCCCACTACGCGCGATCACGCGAAGCGTGACAAATTATAATAATGCGAGCTGTTTAAATATTAGCAAATTTTTAAGATAAAATCAACTTGGGGCGGTTTTTTAAGGATACCAATGTTCCGAAGGCGGACAGCCGTTTGTTCGCCGGCAGCTTTTACTGCGGACTGACGCGGTTTCATAAGGTGATGTTCAGACGCATTTGCTAAATTTTTTTCACGACAGAGTTTTCTGAAAACGATCCGGATTGCCCGCTTTCCCTTTCCGCTTTTTTGCACTAACCACTTGCTAACATATCCCACCATCATACGTTATCTGTTTTTTCCACGATAATTTAACATCAACATATGCGACGATCGGCAAATACGTTGATTTTTTTATAAGACAGATAAATCATAGACGTCATATATGTCTTACCACCTTCTCACGCTTTCGGCTTTTCCACGCTTTTCACCTTCCAACGCTTTTTATTTTTTCCAACAGGCGAGCGGGCGGCGGTTGCCTTGGCGGGCGGCGGAATCCCCAACGGGAGATTTTATCGGGGGAGAAAAACTATCAAAATCAAAATCATAACCCAGCCCACTCGTCAGTTTTCGCGATCGCGAAAATTGACGAGTGGATAATCATTATTATTTATAAAACTAAATTTGCAGTATTAAAAAAATCCCCGCTTTGCCGCGTGGACATTACGGCCTTAGCGCTTTTCAAACTTTCCACCAAAGTTTCCAGTTAAATCATTTATGGATAGTAGTGTCCGAGATAATTTTCAGCATGATTTTAAAACGCCTAAATTTAGATGATATGCTTTTTTTAACTCACTAAGTGACGGGTATCCGTCA
>CAYHQU010000069.1:0-5250 GCA_964358955.1 uncultured Gammaproteobacteria bacterium
CCCACTTTAAACTCGGCCAAATCAACTCCATTATAAATTGTCTGCACCTTAGCGATGCCATTTTCCACCAATGCTGTTTTTAGCGCCTCGCTGACAGCAAAAATTTTATCACAATATTTTAAATAGCGCCGAATACAGAAATTCCGCCAAGGATTAAAAGAAAATTTTGACTGGCGAAATAAATCAAACGGGCTTAATTTATATTTTAAATTTTTCGGCAGGCCGGCGGATTTTCTAAAACGCACGAGCTTGCCGTCGCTGAAGGTTATTACATCGTGGGCAGTATAAAAAACTTTAGCGCCGAATTTTTTTGCCAGACGCAGGACAGCAAAAGAAATTTGGGCATTAATTAGCTGGGCATGGACAATGTCGGGTTTTTCGGCTTTAAAAATTTTTTTTATTTTGGGCAAGATAAAAAAATTGCAGATGCCTAAATAATTGCGGCAGATTTTTGGGATATTTGAATATAGACGATAAATTTTTAAATTATCAAATTCCGACACGGCCGCTTTTGATTTATCGGCGGTAGCGGCGATAATTTGCACTTTGTGGCCGCGGGCAGTCAGTTCTTTCGCCAGCCGATAGACAACCATTTCGGCGCCGCCGACATTTTCGGGATAAAATTTTTCTGATAAAAAAATTATGCGCATAATTAATTATTTCGCGGCGGGGTAAGTTTTTTTAAAAACTTATTAATTAAATAGAGATTAAATAAAGTTGAAATCGCCACAAACGCAGTCAACATTAAAATGCCGCCCTTAACGCCAAAATTTTTAATGGCTAAAAATCCAATAACACTGCCGCAGATTAAAGTTGTTAAATTAGAAATGATAGCATATTTAACTTTATTGATTGTCCGATAAATCGGGCCGAAACCGACGCCTAAACTGTTAATTAGCGCCTGCGGGACTAGCCAATAAATTAAATTAACGCTAGGGGCAAATTCGCTGCCATAAAAGATTTTTACTAAATACGGAGCGACAAATAAAAATGGGATTAGAACAATTATTAAAATCAAAGGTGAAAGCAGGGTGACGCGGTAATAATGTTTTTTCAGATAATCAAAACCCATAACTTTAGATTTTGGCAGCTGAACAATAAGCAGGCGGGAGATTGGACTCATTAAAGTAAAAGGAATCAAAATATAACTGGAAGCGATTTTAAATTGGGCAATGGCGGAATTACCGACAAAATATCCCATAAAAATAATTGGCAAAATACTATAAAGCTTGGCTAAATTTTTATCAACGGAGACCAAAAAACCAAAATTAAAATATTTGCGAATAGAAATTTGCTTAAAATTTTTAAACAGATCAATAATTTTTGGCAACATGGAATCGCGTTTGGTAATCAATGAGTAAGCGATGACAGAAATCGCTAAAAAAATTACAGATGATAAAAGGTTGCCAAAAATTACGCCCCAAAGCTTAAAGCCAAGCAAAACCAATAAAATCGGCAACAGACTATGGACGATTTTATTTATATTTTCAAAGATGGTTAAATTTTTTATGCGCCGCGTTACCTGCAGAACTATGGAATAAAAAGAAAAACCAAATGTAAGCAATGTTGCCAAAACCACATAACGACTCGCCTGCCCCAATGAAAAATCGCCATACATTATTTCGGATATATAAGGACTAAAGACAATTAAAATAAGGCCGAGGGCGCCAAAAATTATCAAAGAGATTTTTAGAAAATATGTTAAAATATTTTTAATTTCTGTTGCGTCTTTTTTGGCATATGATTCTGCCATCATCGTAATTGTGGCGTAATGTTCGCCAACATCGGTAAAAGTACAAAGCAGGGCGGCGAAGGCAAAAATCAAGGAGTACTGACCATAAAGGTTGGCGCCTAAAATTCGGGCTAAGACAACCGAGACTAAAAAAGCCAGCCCGGTGGAAAAAATCGCGCCAAGCTGCAATGTAAAAACATCTTGGACAAATTTTTTGTTTTTTAGATTTTTCAGTTTTTCCAAAAAATAGTTCATATTACCTGCCAAATAAAATATTTATCTTTCAGGTTATCAATTAAAATAAAGCCGTCATGGCCAGATACTTTTTCAAAAAACGGCGCATATTCGGGATGTTCTTGGCTGGTTTGGATTATAAAATCAACGCCCTTTTCCGAAAGAAGTTCATAAAGATCTTTAGGGCTCATATTATCATCATACCGCAAATCCACCAGATTCCAAAAATCAAAAAAATGCAAAATCACAACCGGATAGGGAGAAAACCAATGATAGAAGTCGGGGAGGTCGTCAACAATCAACATTGTGTCTTTAATATTTTCTTTAGGCACTTTGTCGGCTAAAACTTGTATTGACCATTTCCCGACTTCATGGGTATAGTTCGGCGGAAAGCTTAAGCCGTGACGATAATAATAAATTCCGCCTAAAAGCCAGGGGTTTAAAATCAGCGCCAGGGAAATTAAAACAATGCTGGCAGTTTTGATATTTATAAAAGTTTTTTTTAAAGAGTAGATTATCAGCAGGAGCAGAGCTAAAAAAATAAAAGGCCAGCCGACAAGCCAGCTTTTGTTGTAGATAAATTCTAAATGCAAAATATTAAGACAGTATAAAAAAATTAAAAATATTTTGATGTCTTTTCTTCTGACGGCCAAAAAAATAAAAGGGATAATGAGAAGCATAACCAAAAAAAGATGGGACGGAAGCCAAGACGAGGCGGCGCGAAGGAAGCTGAATTTATTTTCCAGGCCGGAGATAAAATCGCTTGAGGAGTTCCAAAAAGGCACGAGCATTAAACTAAAAAAAGCCAGCCAGATAAAGAGGCCGGTTAAAGCTTTTGAGCGCAGGCGTGACAGACCGGCAATCGCATAAACTAAAATCAGGCCAAAAAACAGATAGTAGTAGCGGACAGAGGAATCAAAAGAAAAGAAAAATATTTCTTTGCTTAAAAAATAAATTATAAATAAAGACAAAAAATCATATTTTTTATCTTTAAGCCAGCCGTAGACGGCTAAAAATATCAGCGGAAAAGCATTAAATATTCCAAACGCCACGTAACTAAAACGCGGCAGCAGTTTTTCATAAAGCGGCGGCTGGTTTAAAAAACTCACCATCGCATTGATAATCGGGGTATAAGAGGAAATAAAAATTTTGTCGGTTAAAATCGGAAAAAATGGGTCGGATAAAAGTAAATAATTTCTAAAAAACCAAGCAATGGCCGGAGCTAAGCATAGGGCAGAGAGGCCGAAAAATTTAGCCTTATTTTTTGATTTTATAAAAAGTAAAAGCAAAAGCAGGACGGCAATGCCGATAAAAATTTTGGTCAGGAAGGCAAGCGAGACGCTAAAGAGCATTAAGATTAAATATAAATTTTTCGGCTCCTTAGAGTATTTTTCATAATAATAAAAAAAGGCGGTGGAAAAAAACAATAAAAGCGATTCGGTCATTAAATTCCAGGCGCCGACGCTTTGAACCATGGCGGTTGATAAAAAAAGCATGGGCACAAAAAATAAAAACTCGCTCCCAATATTTTTTTCTTTAAGCCAGCCAAGAATTAGGGAGATGGTCAGGGCAGTAAATAAAAAGGGAATCCAGATACAGAAGCCGGAGGTAAATGTTTTTGTAATTAAAAAAGTTAGCGCGATTAGGAGCGGCAGGGTCGGCGAGACATTGCCGTATTTTTCTTGAAAAAATTCTGTCGGGTAGGAGCCGGTCTCTGTAATTTGCCGGCCGACGGGCAGCCAGCGGTCATAGGCGTCGCCGGAATACCAGCCGCGCAAAAAAGCAAAGCCGCTGGAAATTACGATAACCAGCAGTAAAATCAATAAAAATTTTTTTGGCCAGATAATTTGCGTTCTGAAAAAAAGAAGGATCGCAATGATGATGATAATCGGCGGCCAAACAAAGACGGGGCGAAAGTAGCCGAATGCGGACAGGGCAGCAAGCCAAAACAAAAGAAAAAAACTGCAAAAAATTATTAGGTCAAAAAAATTTATTTTTTTATTTTTAAACATATTCATTGTTTATTGCTTTTAATAAACCACCTGATTATTTTATTTAAATTCAACTCTTATAATATTTAAGATATTCAGCGATGGTTTTTTCCCAAGAAAATTGTTTAACAAAATCAAGGCAGTTTTGGCGCATTTTAACTTTATCACTTTTAAACAATAATTTTATTTTTTCATAAATATCATTAATGTCGCTTTGTTTGGTTAGAAATCCGGTTTTACCATTAACGATAGCGTCTTCAATGCCGCAGTCCGTACTGCCGATGGCCGGCTTGCCGAATTGATAGGCCTCTAAAAAAACCAAACCAAAGCCTTCAAAATGAGTATTTTTAAAGTTGACAGAAGTCATAATAAAATAGTCGCAGACGCGGTAGAAAAATGCCAGTTTGCTGTCACCTTTAATATTATTCAGCAGATAAACATTATTATCCAAATTATTATCAGCAATATATTTTTTAATTTCGGCCGCGTAATCTTTAAAGGCGGAATCGTCGCCGATTATAAAATATTTGAATTTTGGATATTCGGCGCTTAGTTTGGCGACTGCCTGAAGCGAATCAAGCTGGCCTTTGCGCGGATTAATCGCGCCGACGGTTAAAAAAATTGGATAATTATCGGTAATTTTATATTTTGCTTTTAAAGCGGCTAAATCAAAGTTTTGGGTTTTAATTTCGGGCGCGCCCATAAAAACAGTGACGCAGTTGCAATTAACTTTTTCTAAAATTTTATTTTTAGTGTAGTTTGAAATACAAAAAATTGCTTTGGCTTTTTTGTAGGCGAGTTTTAAAAGAGGCGCTTTAAGCTTGTTTTGCAAGGGGGCGACGGAATAAGTTCCGACGCCGGTGATAAATAATTTTTTTTTGTTAAACAAGGCGGCGAAGTAACCGTAGATTGAATAAGGAAAGCCGTCAAGCGCGTGAATAATTTCAAAATCTTTTGCCGCCGACCTGACAATAAAAATGTTTTTCAGAATATTAAAAAATGAGTTGGCCGGTTTTAATAAATTTTTTTCACAAGCTATGGCAGCTTCGGACGACTCGGTTAAAGCCAGGACTTCATGATTATTTTTTTGCAGTTCATTCACAATTGACGAAGAGAGACGGCCCCAGCCGCTTGATGACTTGAGGTTATTTCCGAGAATTAAAATTTTCATAGATGGGAAGTGGTGTATCAATTAAATGAATTGATCTACTGACTATTAACATCTAGCTTAACAGTGAAAATTCCATATTTGGGACATTGCTTGCCTGCCGCCCAAAAAAATCCTTGATGTAT
>CAYHQU010000070.1:0-5124 GCA_964358955.1 uncultured Gammaproteobacteria bacterium
CCTTCTCATCCAAAATCTTAACCCCCAACTTCTTCGCCTTCTCCGCCTTACTCCCCGGATTTTCTCCAACCACCACATAGTCGGTGTTTTTTGAAACCGAGTTAACCCAATCCCCGCCTGCCTCGCGCACTTTCTCCTTTGCCTCATCCCTGCTCATAGATTCTAACGTCCCCGTCACCACAATCTTACGTCCTATTAACTTTGGACTTTGGACTTTGGACTTTGGACTTGAAACAACTTCCACTCCTACCCTCTCCAGCTTCTCAATAAATTTTTTATTGGCAGTATTCTGAAAATAATCAAACACACTTATTGCCACTGCCCCGCCAACATTTGGAATGGCGTCAATTTTTTCTAAACTCGCATTCTGTAATTTTTCCAGCGTGCCAAACTCTTGTGCCAAATCAATCGCCGTCTCCTCGCCGACATGCAAAATTCCTAACGCGTAGATGAACCGCGCTAAGCTGATATTTTTTTTCGCTTGTATCGCCTGATAAACATTCTCCGCCGACTTTTCGGCAAACCGCTCCAGCGCCGCGATATCGCCCGGCTTTAGTAAAAATAAATCTGCCGCATCCGTAATCAGCCCTTCCTGAAAAAATTTGTCAATAATTTTCGGTCCGACTCCTTCAATATCAAACGCCGCCCTGGATGTGAAGTGCCGAATTTTCCGCAACTGCCTCGCAAAACAATTTTTATTTGAACAAACATAAGCCGCGCCGGCCTCGGCGCCTAACGAAATCATTTTGCGCTCAACTGGCTGCTGACAAATTGGACAACGCGCCGGCATTCTAAATTCTTTCTCTTGCCCCGTCCGCATTTTAGTTAGCACTTCAATAATTTGCGGAATAACATCCCCGGCCCGCTGGATCACGACCGTATCGCCAATCTTTAAACCCAACCGCCTTATCTCGTCCTCATTATGCAGTGTTGACCGCGACACTGTCACCCCGCCAACTTTCACCGGCCGCAAAACTGCCACCGGCGTCAGCGTTCCCTGCCTTCCAACTTGCACTAAAATATTTTCCACTACCGTTGTTGCTTTTCGCGCGATAAATTTATAAGCAATTCCTCCTCGCGGCGACTTGCCGACAATTCCTAACTTCTCAAACATGGCTGTGTCATTAACCTGCACGACAATGCCGTCAACTTCAAACGGCAACCTGTCGCGCTCGCGTCTAACCTGTTCAAAAAATTTGTACACTTCTAAAAGCCCGTGCGCGACTTTAATTTGGCGGTGTGTCTGAAAACCTAACATCGCGGCGATTAAATGCGTCTCGTCATGCGTCTTCTGGCCTAAATCAGTCACTAAACTATACATGTACCAATCAAGTTTTCGCGACGCGGCAATCTTTGGATCTAGTTGTCTAATTGACCCGGCCGCCGCGTTCCGCGGGTTGGCAAACTCTGTCTGCCCTTCTCTTTTTCGCTGCAAATTTAACTTCTTTAATGCCTCTTTGCTCATTATAACTTCGCCCCGCACTTCAATCCGCCGCGTCTTTCGCAAGGCCACTTCCAGTCTCCGCCGCAGATCAACCGGAAACTTTTCCGTATTTTTTAATTCCAAATTTAATCTCAACGGAATCGCCCGAATTGTCTTTAAATTTTCTGTCACCTCTTCGCCCATAATTCCATCCCCCCGCGTCGCCCCAATCTGCAAAACTCCGTCTTCATAAATTAAACTCGTTGCCAGCCCGTCAAACTTTAACTCGCACATGTATTCTTTTGGTGCGCTCGGCTCAATTCTTAAAAATCGCGCCTCCCATTCTTTCAGCTCCTCCTCGGAAAACGCGTCATTTAAAGAAATCATCCGCGTCTCGTGCTTAACTTTTCTAAATTTTTCCAGCGGCTTTCCGCCAACTCGTTGCGTTGGCGAATCCACGGTTAATAAATCTGGGTACTTATTCTCAATATCCCGCAGTTCCCTCATCAAAGAATCATAAACCTCATCGGTCACCGCCGGATCGTCTAACACATGATACCGATAGCGCAGTTCATCAATCTGCCCGCGCAGATGGCTGGCCCTAATTTTTGCTTGTTGTTTAGTCATATCTTAATTATACCATAAAACCAAGGACTTGCCAGTTAAAATTTCATCAAAATAGCATAGCCCTAATTTGTAGTTAATTTGTAAAAATTTGTCACTCTTCGCGTCACGCTACGCGTGATCGGGCGAAGCGGGATGATCGCGCGTAGCGGGATAGCTAATTTGTAGTTTAAAAAACCTGGCAATGGGATAAACCCCAGCCAGGTTAATGTACAAAGAACAACTAATACTCTTATAGTCTGACTTCTTCCGAAAAAAAGTCCGACGTTCTTTTTATTGTTACGCGGTCATTAAAACCCTCGTCTAATTCGTGCCAATACACAACGGCAGTCTCGCCGAGCTTCCAGCAAAAAAATACTTTTCTGCCGTTAAATAATGTCGTAATGTTGATAATGCCCCGCTTGAATTCTTCCACAAAACAACCGAGTTCCTCTATCTCTTTAATGTAGCCGTTAATTTTATCAATCAACCAATTCAGTTCTTCTTTTAACTTTTGAATCGCTGCTTGGTCTGCTTTTAATTTCTCAAACGCCTCTAACTCAACCCTTTTTACGATGATAGCCGCCCATGTCTGACTGATATTTTGAGTAATCGATTCCAGCAACGGAATCATAGCCGTAGCTTGCTGCAGCGTAAAAACTCTCACGTTGCCATAAATACTACCACCAATTTTTTGAACGTCCATTTCTCTATCCTCCTCCTGAATTTTGCCAAAGAACTTATAAAACTTTGTAATCAAATTATACTATAATATCAAAAAGTGTCAACCACTAACGCTTTACCCGGTGAAAAAAGGGCGTCTCTAAAAAAAAGACGCCCCAAAATAACATCAACTCGCCGCGTTTTCTTCAACCGGCAGGCAGACATGTAGCTGTTCATTCTCTAAATCCACAATCGCCTCATCGCCGGCGTTTACTTTCCCGGACAAAATCAACTCGGACAATGGATTTTCAACTTCCTTTTCAATTATCCGACGGAGCCCGCGGGCGCCTAAACGATCACTGTAACCAGCTTGAATCAAATAGTGTTCAGCAACGGGCGTAACTTTAAGACAGATTGATCGCCGTTCAAGGATTTCCATTAGCTTGCCCAACTCCTTCTGAAAGATTTTTTGCAGATCATCGGGCGTAAACGGCTCAAAAACAATTATATCGTCTATCCGGCTTAGAAACTCCGGCCGGAAATGTTTTTGAACCTCGTCTAATATTTTCTCGCGATGGCTATCACTCAACGGATAAAAGCCAATCCCTGACGAATCCGTAAATAAACGGGCGCCCAAATTTGAGGTCATAATGATAATTGTGTTCCGAAAATCTATCCGTCGGCCAAAACTGTCAGTCAGCCAGCCTTCTTCTAAAATCTGCAGCAGCACATTGGCGAAATCAGGGTGCGCTTTTTCAATTTCATCAAACAGTATTACCGCGTAAGGCTGCCGCCGAACTTTTTCCGTCAGTTGTCCGCCTGCTTCGTAGCCGACATAACCCGGCGGCGCGCCAATGAGGCGAGAAACATTGTGTCGTTCCATATATTCGGACATATCAAATTGAAGCAAAGCGTCCTCGCACCCGAAAATAAAACTGGCAAGCGTTTTAGCAACTAATGTCTTGCCGACTCCGGTCGGACCTACAAATATAAACGAACCATACGGCCGCCGCGGATCCTTAAGCCCGGCCCGCGCTCGACGAATTGTTTGGCTTAACGCGCTAATCGCGGCATTCTGACCAACCACTGTCTGATGCAGATAATCTTCCATCCTTATTAGACGAACGGCTTCGTCTTCTTTAAGATTACCAACCGGAATACCAGTCATCATCGCGACCGTCTCCGTCACTGAATTTTCATCAACAATTATATTAACCGGCATCTGTTCTGCTTTCCAACGTCGCAGCATTTCATCGCGCTCATTTTTTTTCCGCTCCAGCCAATTGCGAACTTCCGCTGCTTGCGCAAAATCCTGCGCTTGAATCGCTTGTGCTTTTTCAAACTCTAAACGTTGGATTTCTGTATCCAACGCCGTTGTCTCTGGCGGTATTGTTGTCTGACTTAAACACTGCTTACTGGCTGCCTCATCAATCACATCAATTGCTTTGTCCGGCAAAAATCGTCCGGCAATATAGCGATCCGACAGAGCAACCGCCGCCCTAATTGCGTCATCCGTAATTTTGACATTGTGATGCTGCTCAAGCCCGGCTCTATGCCCAAAAAGAATTTCAATGGTCTCTTCTGGTGTTGATGGCTCAACAATCACTGGCTGGAAACGCCGCTCTAATGCCCGATCTTTTTCAATGCGAACGCGGTACTCATCAAAAGTAGTCGCGCCAATGCATTGCAGCTCACCTTTTGACAATGGCGGCTTAAAAATATTTGAAGCACCCAAACTGCTTTCCGAGGCGCCCGCGCCCACCATAACGTGAATCTCGTCTATAAAAAGAATTATAAGAGGCGTATTTCTAACTTCCTCAAAAATCGTTTTTAGACGCTTTCCAAACTCCCCGCGATACTTTGTGCCTGCTAACACTGCGGCTAAATCCAGACTAATCAGATGAGTTTTTTCCAGAGCTTTAGGAACTGCTCGATTAACAATTCGTTGTGCCAGCCCTTCAATAATGGCGGTCTTGCCCACCCCCGGCTCGCCAATCACAATCGCATTATTCTTTTTTCGCCGGCACAAAATTTGAATAATCCGCGCCGTCTCCTTTTTCCGACCAACTACCGGATCAAGTTTATTTCTCGCCGCCTGTTCGGTCAAATCAACGCCAAACGACAGAAGAACTTTGGGCGCTGTTGCCGCTTGCCAAGGCCAATATTCTTTTTCCGCTGCTTTTACTTCCTGAACCATCGCCTCCTCCTTCCGGTTGATGTTTTGCTTCCCATTGTTAAAGAGCAAAAACTCCAAGAACGTTAGACAAGATAAAAAAACTAAGAATTTCTCTGCCTGTAAATTACTTTTAGCTTATATGAATTTTGTAAGGCTGTCAAATAAGTAAACAACAACACCTGCCTTAGTCGTTTATCTCTGTCAAAAATTTTATGTGAAGCAATGTAAAATTTTTCCCAATCCCGAAAATGCAGACGAT
>CAYHQU010000071.1:0-5099 GCA_964358955.1 uncultured Gammaproteobacteria bacterium
AGGCGACAGTTTGCAAAACTGTTATGCGTGGGTTCGATTCCCACCGTGGCCTCCAGTCTATAAACACTGAATAACACTGATATTTACTGAAAAACACGAACTACAATAAACTATTCTTGTATATCAGCACATATCAATTTTTTAAAAATATATGGAAAAAAATATACTGTATAGAGAATTAAGCTATCAGATAATTGGCGCCGCAATTGAAGTAAGGAAATCCTATGGTCCAGGACTTAAAGAAATTATTTATCAAAATGCATATACCGAGGAACTGGAAAATCTAAAATTAAATTATAGACGAGAAGCAGTAATTAATATTTACTCGCCAAAAACCGGGAAAGTGGTCGGAACTTATAGGCCAGATTTCATAATTGAAGATAAAATAATCATTGAGATTAAAGCGATCGGACAAATTCCCAAATTATTTATTGATCAACTTTACGGTTATCTTAAAAATAGTAAATGCGAACTAGGCTATTTTATCAACTTCTCAAGCCCAAAACTTTATTATAAAAGAATAATTTATACTAACAATCTAAAAACTTTTCTACAAAAAAACACAAAACATTAATGCTTAAAAATACGAAATATAATCAGTGTCTATCAGTGTTAATATCGGTGTAAATCAGTGTTTATCCCTATGAATGTCACCGAACTTGCCAGAAAACTAAAAATTCCCACCAAAGAGCTGCTGGAAATCCTGCCGGTAGTCGGTTTTGATATTGGCCGCCGCGCCATCAAAATAAACAATAACGTCGCTCAAAAAATAATCAACGGCTGGCCTTCCCTGCTTTCTAAATACAAAAATTTAACCCGTCCCAAAGAAGCGGAAAAAGACGATGTTGAAATTAGCGAAAAAATAAAATCAATAAAAATCCCCAACTATATAACCGTCAAAGAATTGGCCGCAAAGCTTGGACTCCCGGTCACAAAAATTCTCTCCGAGCTGATGAAAAACGGCGTCCTGTCGGCGATAAACGAAAAAATTGATTTTGATACCGCTTCAATTATCGGCAGTGAACTTGGCTTTGAAATTTCACAGCAATCGCCAGAAAGCCAAGACCTCAACTCTGAAAAAACTGAAAAAATTATTAATAAAGATGAAGATAAAAAAAATCTAACAAGCCGTCCGCCAGTAATCGTCGTTATGGGACACGTTGATCATGGTAAAACAAAATTGCTTGACACAATCAGAAAAACAAATGTTGCCGGCAGTGAAGCCGGCGGCATAACCCAGCATATCGGCGCCTACACCATAACAAAAAAAGGGCGCTTGCTGACCTTTATTGATACTCCCGGTCATGAAGCGTTTTCCATGATGCGCTCCCGCGGCGCCAAAATCGCCGACATCGCGATTTTAATCATTGCCGCCGACGACGGTATCCAGCCCCAAACCGAAGAATCAATAAAAATTATTCATTCTGCCAAACTACCCCTAGTTGTTGCTATTAATAAAATTGATAAGCCCGAAGCCGACCAAAATAAAATTAAACAGCAGCTTGCTCAAAAAAATCTCATCCCTGAAGATTGGGGCGGTAAAACTATTTGTGTCCCCATCTCCGCCAAACAGGGCCTTGGCATTGATGAACTGCTTGATACTCTGGTGCTCATCGCCGACCTAAACAAAGATGACATCACCGCCAATCCTGCCGGCAAAGCCTACGGCACCGTCATTGAATCCCATATTGACAAAGGCGAAGGCCCGGTCGCAACCGTCTTAATTCAAAATGGAACCTTCCGGCTCGGCGACAATATCTTTTTAAATAATTTTTATTACGGCAAAATAAAATCATTAAAAGATTTTAAAAATAAACATCTAACTGAAGCGCTTCCTTCAACGCCGGTAAAAATCCAAGGGCTGAAAGGCGTCCCGACTATGGGCGATATTATTGAAATTGACAAAATTGTGAAACGTGAGCAAAAACTAAAACATTATCAGCTCAAAAATCAAGCTGCCGCCGCCTATACTCCAACCGCCATAAAAAAAGAAGGAGACGGCAACAAAGCCGCTATTAACTTTATCCTAAAAGCCGATGTGCTCGGCTCGCTTGAAGCTATTATTGCTTCCATTGATAAATATTCCCATCCTGACGTCTCTATTAATATTGTAAAAAAAGGCCTCGGCAGCATTACCGAAAGCGAAATCCTTTTAGCCGAAGCCAATGATGCTTTTATTTTAGGTTTTCATGTTGACGTCACCCCCGCCGCCCAAAGCTTATCCCAAGAAAAAAATATTGAATTTAAAACTTATAAAATTATCTATGAACTTCTCGATGAAGTAAAAAAACGCTTTGAAGCCCTAATAAAACCCGAAATTATTACAACCCCGCTCGGCCGGCTAAAAGTCTTGGCAGTTTTTCGAAAAGATAAAGACAGCCAAATTGTCGGCGGAAAAGTTACCAAAGGAAAGATAACGCCCGACGCCAAAGTTGATGTTATTCGCGACGACCAAAAAATCAGCTCGGGAAAAATTACCGAACTGCAAGCCAATAAAGTCAACGTCAACGACGCCTCCTTAGGCCAGGAATGCGGCATAAAATTTATTGGCAGGCCAATCATTCAAGAAGGCGACTTTTTAGAATTTTACACCGAAGAAATTAAAAAGAAAGAATTAAAATTTTAAATTCATAATTTTTCATTTTGCATTTTTCATTTTGCATTTCTATGTCTCACCGCATTGAACAAATTAACGCTTTAATCCGCCAGCAACTTAACGAAATCCTAATTAAAGAATTTGATCTCCCTAAAAACTGTCTTGTAACGATAACTCGCGTTGAAACTGTAAAAAATTTAACGCACTCAAAAATCTTTATTAGCGTCCTTCCTTTTATTTATACCAAGAAAATCGTTGATAAACTAAACCAGGCCTCCGGATTTATCCAGTCGCTTCTCTATAAAAAACTCTTTATTAAGCCACTGCCGAAAATTCATTTCTCCGCCGACATCACCGAACAAAAAGCCAACGAAATTGAGACGTTACTTGACAATATTAAAAATGGGGATTAAGATAATCTATTAAAAACTTCATACCCGCTTTAGCGGAGGTCGGTCGGCAAACCCTTGCTGCATATTGGTGTCAAAGCCGGGTGTATACCCGGCCTCACCAACATGCCCATTCCGTCCCGAAGGCGCTCCGCAGCGGCGGACTGCCCATCGTAGTCCCGCTAAGCGGGACAAAGTTGGGTTTGCGCGCCATGCCATTTTCATACCCCCGTTAGGGGAGGTTAACACGCCCACCTTGTCCGCCAGCTGACGGACAATAAAAAATCTGCAATCTAAAATCATAAATCTAAAATCTCCTTATGATCGAAGTTCAAGCGCAAGCCCAAAATATAAAAAATAAAATTCTAAGCTCAAAAAAAATTCTGCTCGTTACCCATAAACAGCCGGACAGCGATGCGCTTGGTTCAATTTGCGCGCTTTCAAAATATCTGTTAGATCTCAATAAATATTTTAAACTTTTTACTACCGACAATCCGCCCCAACAATTCTCTTATTTGCAAAACTTTAAATTAATTCAAATTGATCTGCAAAATTTAAACCTTGATAATTTTGATTTAATAATTTCTCTTGACGCCGGCGACCCAAATCACATTGGACTAAATTTAAACCGGCAAAATAACAACATCGTCAATATTGACCACCATCCGACTAACGCCCGCTTCGGCCAAATTAACCTAATTGTTAAAGACGCCGTCTCAACTACCGAAATCCTTTATAACTTTTTTTCTTGTATTAAATATATAATCTCGCCTGTAATCGCAACCTGCCTTCTCGCCGGCATTATCGGCGACACCAACAATTTTACCAACCATAATACCACCAGCCAATCGCTGGGAACTTCCGCAAAACTGCTATCGCTGGGCGCCAATTTCTCTTTTATTAATGAATCTTTAAACAATAAAAAAAGCCCGTCAATGCTGAACCTTTGGGGTAAAGCGCTCTCCCGCCTCTACCACAACGAAAAATATAATGTCGCCTTAACAGCGATTACCCAATCAGACCTGACATATTTATCCGACCTAAAAATGCTTGATGGCCTGACTAACTTCCTAAATAATCTGTCTGGTGTTAAAATAACAATGGTCCTGCGCGAAACTGAATTCGGCCAAATTAAAGTTAGTCTGCGCACCAATGATGACTTGGTCGACCTAACGGAATTTGTTAAAATATTTAATGGCGGCGGCCATAAAAAAGCGGCTGGATTCACAATTTCGGGAAAACTTGAACAAACTGAAAGTGGCTGGCAAATAGTTTAGCAAGTCCAAAGTTAAAAGTCCAAAGTCTAAAGTATTTAACTTTTGACTTTGGACTTTGGACTTTTAACTTTTAACTTTTGACTTGAAACTTATGTATCTAATCCCAACCGTCGTTGAAAAATCAACCTTCGGCGAACGCGCCTATGATATTTATTCCCGCCTGCTTAAAGAACGGATAATTTTTTTGGGCGCCCCAATTGACGATGCTGTCGCCAACACCGTCATCGCCCAACTTCTTTTTTTAGCCAGTGAAGATGCCAAAAAAGACATTAAATTATACATCAATACTCCCGGCGGCTCGGTTACCGCCGGCCTGGCCATCTACGACACTATGCAATATGTGAGTCCCGATATTTCAACCATCTGCATCGGCATGGCCGCCTCAATGGGCGCCGTTCTGCTCGCCGCCGGCGCCAAGGGAAAAAGAATCGCCCTGCCCAACTCCGAAATTCTGCTCCACCAAGTAATGGGCGGCGCTGAAGGCCAAGCCGTTGACGTAAAAATCCGCGCCGAACACATCCTGAAAATCCGCGACCGCATCAATAAAATTTTAGCAACCCACGCCAACCAGCCAATAGATAAAATTGAAAAAGACACTGACCGCGACTTCTTTATGAATGCCGAGGAAGCGAAGCGGTATGGAATTGTAGATAAAATTATTAAGTAGTGATTTTATTATAAATTGAGATGGTTGCAAAACTACTTTCAAGCGTCCCGCCACTGCGGGATTGAGCGAAACGAGGAAAACAAGCAAAATGATTTGAGGCGTAGCAGCGCTACGGTGAAAATCATTTTGCGCAGTTTGATCCCGCTTAGCGGGACAGCCAAAAAGGACAA
>CAYHQU010000072.1:0-4961 GCA_964358955.1 uncultured Gammaproteobacteria bacterium
ATGACAAATAAAAACCACTAGCTTAACGCTGGCGGTTTCTATCCCGCTGGCTACGCCGGCGACATTGTTATAAGATAAGCGTCCGCCAGCGCTTTGCCACAAAATTTAGTTTATCTTTACAAAATGCCGTTTGCCTTTTTGGATGACCATACCTTTTTTAACACTATCACTTTCATCGCGGGCGAGCAGTCCGTTTATTTTTATGCCACCTTGAGAGATTAGACGGCGGGCATCGGTTTTTGAGGCGGCGAGTTTGCATTTTATCAGCACTTCAAGGAGGGACAATTCATTTTCCGCACCGACAGAGATTTCTGGGATTTGGTCGGGCGCGGCTTTTTGTTCATGAACTTTTTTAAAATTTTTCTCGGCAGAGATAGCGTCGGTTTCCGAATGAATTAATTTTATAATGCGGCAGGCAAGCCGCATTTTAAGGAGTTTGGGATTTTTGCCGGCCTGAAGTTCTTGCTTGATGTTTGCCACTTCGGTCAGCGGCGCGTCAGTACAAAGTTCAAAGCCGAGGACGATTAACTCGTCGGGCCAGCTCATCACCTTGCCATACATGTCATTAGGATTGTCGTCTAAGTTGACAGCATTGTTGGTAGTTTTACCCATCTTGGCGCCGGATGGGTCGGCAAGCAGTTTGGTGGCGAGCACAAATTTTTCTTTTTTTTCAGATTTCAGCAAAGTTCGGCCGACAAGCATATTAAAAATTTGATCAGAGCCGCCGGTTTCAAGGTCAACATTTAAAGCAACAGAATCATAACCCTGAAATAAGGGGTAAAGCAGTTCATGAAGATGCACTTCTTTTCCCTGTTTGAGCCGTTCCTGAAACATGTCGCGCTGAAAAAGCTGGGAAGCACTTAGTTTAGAGGCCCAGTCAATAAGAGTTGGCATTTCCATTTTATCCCACCATTCAGAATTAAAACGAATCTCGGTTTTTTTTAGGTCTAACACCTTGCCGATTTGTTTTTTATAGCATTTTAGATTTTCCAGCACTTGCGCGCGGTTCAGCGGTTTTCTGGTCGCGGCTTTGTCGGTCGGGTCGCCGATCATACCGGTAAAATCGCCTAAAAGCACGATGACTTGGTGGCCTAATTCTTGAAACTGTTTTAGTTTAAGCAGCTGGATGAGATGGCCGAGATGGAGCGAGGGCGCGGTTGGATCAATGCCGTGGTAAAGCCGTAGTTTTTTCCCGGATTGCAGCATTTTTTCCAGCGCGGACGCGCTGGGGTAGATTTGTTCGACGCCCCGATTAAGCACTTCGGCGATTTTTTGAGTTTTGATCATAGTATTTTGATAATTTTTAATTTTCAATTTTTAATTTTCATTCAATTTTCCATTAAACAATTTTTAAACCGTTATTGGAAATTAGAAATTAATACTTGGCGCTTGGTGCTTTTTTAGATCAATTAGAATAATTAGATCAATTAGAAATTATTTCAGTCCCTTTAAATATTCTTCCAATTTTTTCAGCATGTCTTTTTGGGTTTGCAATTTTTCTTTTTCCGCTTCCACGATTGGCTTGGGCGCTTTTTCAATAAAATTCTTATTTTCAAACTTTGCCTCTATTCCTTTTATATATTGAGTGATGTCGGTAATTTCGCGCTTGACGCGATTTTGTTCCGCGGAGACGTCAATGATGTTTCCAAGTTTGACGTAAATTGCTATTTTGCCAATGATGGTTTTAGCGCTGCCCGATGGCGCTTTGGAGTCCGACTCCGAAGCGTCGGGGTCGGACTCCTTGCCGCGTTTTTGTTTAACTTCAAGATTTTCAACGTGGGCAAGAAATTTTATGATTTCTGTCTGGTCGGCAATGAGTTTTTGTTTAGCGCCGGCATTGATCAGAACATCAACTTTTTTTGCGGGGGGAACTTTTGATTCGGCGCGGATGTTGCGGATGGCAACAATAATTTTTTGAATTAGCTCAAAATCATTAATGGCTTTTTTGTCCACCGCACCTTGGGGCTTGGGCCAGGGTTGAATTATAAGTAAATTTAAGATTTCAGATTTATGATTTCTGATTTTAGACGGCTCGGTTAATTCTTTCCAGATAGTTTCGGTGACAAACGGAGTAAACGGATGCCAGAGTTTTAAAAGCACTTGGAGCACATATAGCAACATCTCATCCGTAACTTTGGACTTTTCACTTTTAACTTTGGACTGTTCTACATACCAGTCGGCCAGCTTGCTCCAGGTAAATTCATAAATTTGTTCGCCCACTAAAGAAAATTGATATTTTTTTAGGCCATCGGTTGCATTTTTAATAAGTTCATTCAGCTCGGATAAAATCCAGCTGTCAGCCAGCGTTTGGGGCTTGGGTGGTTTTTCCACCAGCAGGCGATCCCGCGACGCGGGATCACCCTCGGAGCGGCAAGACTGATTTACGGTCATTAAAATATAACGGGAGATATTCCAAAGTTTATTGACAAAATTGCGATAGCCGCCAATTTTTTCTTCGGTCAGCTTTAGATCATTGCCGGGCGCGGTGCCGATTAACAAACTGAGCCGCACGGCGTCGGCGCCGTATTTAGCAATGACATCAAGGGGGTCAATGCATGTTTCCGGCTTTGACTTTGACATTTTATCACCGTGCTTGTCCCGGACTAAGCCGTGCAGATACACTTCTTTAAATGGCACTTCGCCCATCAAATAGTTGCTCATTAAAATCATGCGCGCGACCCAGAAAAATAAAATGTCATAGCCGGTTTCCATCAGCGACGTTGGGTGAAAATTTTTTAGGTCTTTGGTTTTGGCTGGCCAGCCAAGCGTAGAAAAAGTCCAAAGGCCGGAAGAAAACCAGGTGTCTAACGTATCGGGGTCTTGGGTCCAACCGGCGCCTTTTGGTTTTTCCACCCCAACATAAATTTCACGTCCAGCACTCCCCTCCTTAGACCCCGCACCGAAACCAGTTTGGTACTGGGCAGGCAAGGAGGGGCTAGGGGTGGTTTGATCTTCATACTCTTCAGACCCACTC
This sequence comes from uncultured Gammaproteobacteria bacterium, assembly GCA_964358955.1. Taxonomy (GTDB): domain Bacteria; phylum Patescibacteriota; class Patescibacteriia; order Buchananbacterales; family GWA2-38-13; genus CAYHQU01. Next base: position 2,975 of record CAYHQU010000072.1, read on the forward strand.
TTAGTCTCCCCTTCATCTGGATGGGAGAAAACGTATTTCCAGCCGGGCTGCCACTTACCGACCTTGCGCCAGTCTTTGGCAACTGCATCTTCCCAGCTTTTTCCATTTAATAAAACTTCCATTACAAATTGCGGGGCTTTATGAGCAATTATTGCAATTTTTTTGCCTTCATATCTTTTTGAGATTTCATTTAAGAAATCGGCAACTCGGTCGGCAACATCTTTATAGCTTTCGCCGTTTGGAAATTTATTATTGATATATTGAATTTCATTTTTTTCAAGTTTTTTATTATCGGTTTGAGTCAAATCACCATAATCACATTCTCGCAATCGCTTGTCTTTTATTATTTTTTGTTTTTCACCAAAAGCAAGTTTTGCAGAATCAACTGCACGTTTTAAGTCGGAACAAAAAACGGCATCAAATTTTTCCTTTTCTACAAACTTTGCCAAATCCTTTGCTTGTTTAATTCCTAACTTTGACAAACCAACGTCTGCATGGCCAGAAGCCTTACCTTTTTCATTGTCAGTTGTTGTTCCATGAACGTAATACACTATCTCAACAGGTTGTGTTTTTGTGTTTTTGTGTTTTTGTGTTTTTGTGCTCCGGTACCAAACCGGAATCTGGTGGCCAAACCAAAGCTGTCGCGAGATACACCAGTCGCGAAGATTTTCCAACCAATGAAAATAAACTTTTTCAAAGTAGGCGGGAATGATTTTTATTTGGCCGGATTTTACGACCTCAATGGCTTTTTGCTTTAAAGATTTTCCACCGAGAGATTTTATTTTTTTATTCACATCAACAAACCATTGTTCGGAGGGTAAGGGTTCAATTGCGGTGCCGCAGCGGTAGCAGACGGATAAATTATGGTCATAATCTTCAATCTTTTTAATGAGGCCCATTTTATCCATGTCTTTTACAATTTGCTCACGGCACTCACGAGTTGTTAGGCCGGCATATTTACCGCAATTTTCCATCATGCGGCCTTGTTTATCAATTACTTGTTTAACTTTAATATTGTGGCGCTGGGCAATTTCAAAGTCGGCAAAATCATGGGCGGGTGTAACTTTAATGACGCCGCTGCCGAATTTAGGGTCAACCACGCGGTCGGCAACAACTGTAATTTCAAATTCACCAAGCGCGCCGGGGATCAGGTATTTTTTGCCAACATGTTTTTTATAACGTTTATCAGAAGGGTGGACAGCAACACAAGTGTCACCGAGCTTGGTTTCGGGACGAGTAGTGGCTAAGATAAAGGGGCCATACTTAAGCCAGTACAATTTTTCTTTGATTGGCTTATATTCAACTTCATCATCGGACAGAGTTGATTCGCAACGCGGGCACCAATTTACTATTCGGCAGCCGCGGTAAATTAGACCGTCTTGATACATTTTTACAAAGGCGGTTTTAACGGCGTTAGACAAACCTTCATCCAGCGTGTAGCGCTCGCGCGACCAGTCGCAGGAGACGCCCATTTTTTCCATCTGCATTTTAATAGCACCTTGGGATTTTTTTACATATTTATTGACTTCTTCAAGAAATTTTTCTCGGCCTAAATCATATTTGGTTTTGCCTAAAGCTTTTAGATTTTTTTCAACCACGCTCTGGGTGGCGATGGCGGCGTGATCAGTGCCGGGTAGCCAAAGAGTAAGTTTGCCTTGCATTCTTTGGTGGCGAATCACCAAATCTTGGATGGCGAGCATGGCGGCATGGCCAGTATGAAGAACGCCGGTCGCATTTGGCGGCGGGAGAGAGATAGTAAAACTTTTAGTTCGTTTCCCGGGCAGTTTTTCGGGCGTAAAAAAATCCGAGGCAAGCCAGGTTTTATAGATATTATCCTCGTATTCGGTTGAGTTGTAGATTTTAGGGAGTTCATTGCTCATATATCTATCTTATCACGAAAGAAAACGCTTTTCAAGGCGGAAAATCAGCTCACTGTCAAGGCAAAGTAGAAATGTCATACCGCGAGCAAAGTAGAAATGTCATATTT
>CAYHQU010000073.1:0-4938 GCA_964358955.1 uncultured Gammaproteobacteria bacterium
ATTTGGAACCAGGCCAAAGAGCTGTTCAAATAATTTTCCCTCTCCATTCCCCTTGAGGGGAAGGAGAGGGTTAGGGAGAGGATAGGGTGATAAATAAACTTCCCTATTTGCATAAACTTGCGTCTGGTGCTATAATAGAGGCAAATAAAGCAGTTATGCACAATATTAAAAATTCCAATAACCAAATAACAAATCACAAATAATTTTCAATAACCTAAATTCAAAACCTATCCGCAAATGTTTAGAATTTTGGTAATTAGAATTTATTTGTAATTTGGTGCTTGGTGCTTGAAATTTCTGCTACATTAACAGAAATTTTACAATTTTATTAAATTGAATAATAAAAATTTTACCACGAAAGGAGGTGACTCACATGGACTCACTAGTTGTCGGTTCAAAAGTCAAAGCTTATATCAAAGGCAAGGGTTGCCACACTGCAAGTGACGCCGTTGAGGCATTAAGCAAAAAAGTGGCTGAAATATTAGATACCGCCACCGCTCGCTGCAAAGGCAACAAACGCTCAACCGTCAAACCGCAAGATTTATAATTTTTTTTCCGAGCTCGGAAACATAAAAGCCAGCATTCTACGCTGGTTTTTATGTGGTATTTAAAAATCACGAACAAAGGAGCCGAGCTCCTGCGGTCAGGAGCTCGGCTCCTTTGTTCGCTCCTTTACGGAGGCAAAAAAAATGTGGGAGATCCGATCTCCCGCCTAACTGTCTATAACCATGGAACATACCGGCCCTGTTGACTTCGGTCCGAGTTTGGCTTGGGCGCCGCAGCATGTCTATAACCATGGAACATACCGGCCCTGTTGACAGTTACGGTTCAAAGCGTCCCGCTGCTGCGAGAGGGCGTGTGGCAATTTCAAAAACCCTTCGTCATTGCGAGGCCGCCCTGGGCGGCCGTGGCAATCTCGATCCCGCTAAGCGGGATCGCTGCGCGCTTCGCTCTTGTAGGATTATCCTACGAAGGCGGTGTCCGTTGCGCCCGCCCCGGGCGGGCGAGATTGCCACGCCCTCTCCCGCTGTGGCGGGATCGGGCTCGCAATGACAAGAGGTGTTGTTTATTCGCCGCTCTAACAATTTATCAATTTATCAATTTATCAATTTTAACAATTTTATAATTTTTATCTTTGCATCATATAATAAATATGTTATAATAAAAAAATAAGAAAATCTCCCTTTATGAACACCAACATCCTCACTTTTAAAATCGGCGGGCAAGCCGGCCAAGGTCAGCAAGTCGCCGGCTTAATTTTTACTAAGGCCTGTGCCAGAGCTGGCTTATATGTTTTTGACCATTCCGAATACCCGTCCCGCATCCGCGGCGGCCAAGTTATCTACCAGGTCTCAATTTCCGAAACCCCGGTTTTTGGCGCCTATAAAACCGCCAATCTTCTCTTCGCCTTAACCGAAGAAATTTTAACCGAACACGCGCAAAACTTAAGCCCAGACGCTTTGATTATATATGACAGCAGTGCCGTGAAAAATGTCCCGGCTGCCGCCAAATCTGCCAAGCCAATTCCTTTAGCTGAACTCTTGGCAAAAAACAATTTGCCAAAAATCGCGGAAAATATGATTGCCATTGGCGTCTGCGCCGCGGCGGTTGGCTTTGATCTAAAGTTTTTTAAAACCGCCATCGCTGATATTTTTAAAAACAAGGGCGCCAATGTTGTGGCTGTCAACCAAAAAGCCGCGCAAGTCGGTTTCAATTACGCGTGCGAAAAATTAGACATCAAAAAATTTCCCTACAAGTTGAAAGTGAAAAAAAGTGCGCCAAACAGAATTGTTCTAACCGGCAACGACGCCGTATCGCTCGGCGCTGTTGCCGCCGGCTGCCAACTTTATGTGGCTTATCCCATGACGCCGGCAACATCAGTGCTTCATACATTAGCCGCCTGGTCAAAAAAAACCGGCCTTATTGTTAAACAGCCCGAAGATGAAATTTCCGCCATCCACATGTTATTGGGCGCCTCATGGGCCGGCGTTCGCGCTTTTGCCGGCACCTCCGGCGGCGGTTTCGCTTTAATGAATGAAGGACTGTCGCTCGCCGGCATAACCGAGGTGTCAGCCGTAATTTTAATGTCCCAGCGCGCCGGCCCGGCCACCGGCCTGCCAACCTGGACCGAACAAGGCGACCTGGCTTACGTCTGTAACGCCGGCCACGGCGAATTTTTGCGCGTGGTGCTGGCGCCCGGCGACCCGACTGAATGTTTTTATTTAACGGCCCAAGCTTTTAACTTAGCCGAAATTTATCAAATCCCGGTGATAATTTTGCTGGACAAATATTTGTCATCGTCAAATCGTTCAGTTGAAAATTTTGATGAAACAAAAATAAAAATTGACCGCGGCGAAATGTTAACCGACGCCCAGCTTGCCAAAATGAAAAATTTTAAACGTTATGCGATTACCAAATCTGGAATTTCTCCGCGTTCGGTGCCCGGCCAAAAAAATGGTCTTTACTGCTGCAACTCCGACGAGCATGATGAATCTGGATTTTCCATTGAAGGTTTTCAGCCCGACATGCGCAATCGGCAGGTGGAAAAGCGCGCCGCCAAGCTGGCCAATATTTTACGCGACTTGCCCAAACCGCAGATGTTCGGACCTGCCGGCGCGAAGCTGACTTTAATCGGCTGGGGTTCGGTCAAAGCGCCAGTGTTTGAAGCCCTGAAATATTTAGACGGCGTAAATTATTTGCACGTGCCGGCGCCGTATCCGCTGTCGGAAAAAATCATGGCTGAAGTTTTGAAAAAGGTGAAAAAACTCGTGTCCATCGAAAATAATTATACTTCCCAGTTTGCCAACCTGCTTCGCGAACAGACTGGCGTTAAAGTTGATGAGCGTCTGACAAAATACAACGGCAGTCAGTTTTTTGTGGAGGAAGTGGTGGAGCTGGCTAAAAAATTAACCTAATTTCTAATTGACTTAATTAACCTAAAAAAAATCCCAACCGAAAATTTTCAATTTTTAATTATCAATTTTCATTCAATTTCTAATTTTCAATTTTCAAACCCGTCGTAATTAAAAATTGAGTCATTGAAAATTAACTGAAAATTAAAAATTGTAAATTGAAAATTAGTTATTGGTACTTTTTTAGAATAATTAGAATAATTTTATACTATGCTTACCGCTAAAGATTATCTTACATCAATCAAGCCCACCTGGTGTCTTGGCTGCGGCAACTTTGGTATCTGGACCGCCGTGAAAACGGCGCTTGCCGAACTGCAAATCCCGCCCCATAAAGTCGCTGCTGTTTTTGATATTGGCTGCGGCGGCAACAGCGCCAACTGGTATAACTGCTACACTTTCCATTCCCTGCACGGCCGAACTTTGCCCGTGGCTTTCGGCGCCAAGCTGGCTAATTCTGATTTAACTGTGCTCGCCATTGCCGGCGACGGCGGCGCTTACGGCGAAGGCGGCAACCATTTTATTTATAACTGCCGCGCCAATATGGATTTAACTTTTATTGTCTCCAACAATCAACTTTATAGTCTAACAACCGGTCAAGCTTCGCCAACAACCGAACCCGGCACCGCCACCAAATCAACACCCGATGGCGCAATTGAGCAAGACCTAAATCCTCTGCAAGTGGCGATCGCTTCCGGCGCGACTTTTGTCGCCCGTGCCTTTTCTGATGATGTTAAACATTTGACTGAAATTCTTAAATCCGCCATCACCCACCGCGGCTTTGCTTTAGTTGATATCCTCCAGCCCTGCGTGACTTTAAATAAAATTAATACTCGCGACTGGTTTAAGGAAAGAATTTATAAACTTGAAACTGGCAGCTGGAAGCCGACTGATAAAAATAAAGCGTTTATAAAAGCCGGGGCGCGGGACGGCAAAATTCCCATCGGAATTTTTTATCAAGAAAAACGAGAATGTTATCTTGATAAACTTCCCGCATTGTTAAAATCTCCGCTTGTAAAACATGCCGTCAAGAAACAAAACATCGCCGCGTTATTAAATGAATTTAAATAGAGTTCATCTCAAAAATAGTTATAAGTTATTTTCCAGGATTTTTTGAGCGAAAAATCCAAAAATTGAGGAGAAATAATGAATTATTTTGATGAGATTTTTGGATTTTGCAGCCGAAAAAGACTGAAAATAAGCCATAAATTATTTTTGAGATGAACTCTAAAAACATATAAAGTCTTGGCGCATTGTATTCCGGAAACGTATCCAGCCAACAATCCATTTTATGATCCTCCGCGGCCTACGTGGGCTTGGCAAATTTTCACCGAAGCCGCCAGAAATTGGTAATGTGTATAACTTTTTCTACAAATCATAATTTTGTGGTATAATATAAACATCAATTTGAAATCTAAAATCAAAAATATGGTTAATAAAAAAACAAATGGCTTTACCTTAATTGAACTTTTAGTTGTCATCTCAATTATCGGTCTGCTTTCAACATTAGCCATTGTCGCTTTTCAAAATGCCCGTAAAAAAGGCCGCGATGCCGTCCGCAAAGGCGATATGGATCAGCTGGCAAAATCTTTAGAAATAAGATTTAATGATTTGCGAAATTATCCTACCAGTGTTGCCTCTGGCGATATGTCCGGGCTGGAGGCGGTTTTAGTGCCAGCTTATATCCCCCGTGTCCCAACCGATCCGCTCTCGGTGGCTGGATATGATTATTTATATTTTAGAAAAGACTTGCCGCCAACCGGCTGCCCGGTCGGCGATATGCTGGGATACGCCTTTTACACGCGGCTTGAAAGTCCGACCGCCGCTGATTTAGCATCAATCAAAGATTCTTTTGACACCTGTATCCGTACCAACTTTAGCATCAACTATCGGAACGGAAACGACTAAATCTTAATATTTTTTAAAACCGCAATATTCTCGGCTGCGGTTTTTTATAATTTCTAGCCAGCGCTTGACAAAAATTTATTTTCTGCTATTATTGAAGTGCATCATCTTGATGTTTTGCTTA
>CAYHQU010000074.1:0-4933 GCA_964358955.1 uncultured Gammaproteobacteria bacterium
GTAAAAAACTTTTTATCCGCGACGACGACAAACCCGCCGCCATCAAAAAACGGCTAAAAATTTATCATCAAGAAATCAAGCCAGTGCTGGAGCTTTACAAAAAACAAGATGTGCTAAAAGTAGTTGATGGCACGCCGCCGATACCGGAGGTGTTTAGGTTGGTGAAGGAGGCGTTAAAATTAAAATAGTTCGAGGCGTTAACTAAGTGCCTCTCTTAACCCATGATTACAATAAAAACCGAAAAAGATATTCTAAATCTGAAACAAGCTGGCAAAATTTTGGCTGGGGTTTTAGACGAGGTGATAAAACAAGTCAAGCCCGGCGTTAAAACCGCCGAACTTGACGCGCTGGCAGAAAAATTAATTTTAGAGCATGGTTGTCTGCCATCGTTTAAAGAATATAGCGAACGAGACGGCGTGCCAAAATTTCCTTCCACGCTTTGCACTTCGGTCAATCAAGAAGTCGTCCATGCGCCTGCCTCCGGACGGCTGTTAAAAAATGGCGACATCGTCGGTATTGATATTGGCTTGAGGATAAAAGCTGGTGGCCGAAATTATTTTGTTGACATGTCAAAAACCGTGCCGGTGGGAAAAATAAACCGGAGGGCAAAAAAATTAATTAAAGTGACTGAAAGAGCGCTGGAGCTGGGGATTGCCCAAATCAAACCCGGCAGCCATATCTCCGACATTTCGCGCGCCATTCAGCAATACGCCGAAAGCCAGAGCTTTTCTGTTGTTCGCGATCTTGTCGGCCACGGCGTTGGCTTTGCTGTTCACGAGCCGCCCCGCATCCCCAACTATATTGAACCCGGCGCGCCGGAAGTTGAGCTTAAGACCGGCATGGTGCTTGCCATTGAGCCAATGGTTAATGTTGGTGGCTGGCAGATTAAAACCTTGGCTGACGGCTGGACGGTGGTAACAGCAGACGGGTCGCTGTCGGCGCATTTTGAACATACGGTGGCGGTGACGGAGGAAGGTTGTAAAGTATTAACTAAATAGAGAAGTTCGTAATTTGACATCCGTTTATTGTCATTAAGAGGAGTCCCGCGGCTGCGGGACGACGAAGCAATCTCGAAAAATGACGAAGTCATCCCGAGGTCGTCGCAGCGGCCGTGGGGATCTCAAAACGCCCTTGTCATTGCGAGGAGCGATCCCGCTAAGCGGGATCGCTGAGCGCATGGCTCTTGTAGGATTATCCTACGGGGAGCGATGCGCGTTTGCGCCCGCCCCGGGCGGGCGAGATTGCCACGGCCGCCCAGGGCGGCCTCGCAATGACAACAGGAAGGGGACGGATTACGGCTGTCGGATCATGAGGTAATTATATGTCCATTCTATCAATTGACTACGGCGATAAGAAGGTGGGTTTAGCTAAATCGGTGGAAGGCACCGCGGTGCCTTTGCTGATTTTAGAAAACAAAAGCCGCGCTGATTTGCTGAAAAAAATAAAGCAGGTCTGCGCTGAAAATGATATTGAAAAAATTATTGTCGGTCTGCCTTTAAGCATGAGCGGTATTAGCATGTGTGATAAAGATTTAAAAAATTCTCATCTCCAAAAAGTGCTTGCCTTTATTGCCGAGCTAAAAAAATCAACAACCATTTCAGTGGAAACCGAAGACGAGCGCCTTTCAACTAAGCAGGCCGCTAGCCTGGTTCAAGGTGCAAAAAACAAATCGGACGACGACATTGCGGCGATGCTGATATTGCAAAACTACTTAGATAAAAATTCTACCGGGCTTTAGCCCAGGGTTTGCAGACTTTAGTCTGTTTACGGGAGCGGCTAAAGCCGCCAAACCCTCAGCTAAAGCTGGGTAGAAATAATATTATGTCCCTCTACTCCCAAACTCAAGTCATCACTTTACAAAAACCGCTAATTTTAGCCATTTTTTAATACAAACTATTGACAAATTTTTTTAGACATGCTATCATAAAATAATTCGTTCAAGTTGTCTTGAGCGAGCCGCGGTCTCGACGGACTCGAGCAATAGGATCTTTTATAGGGAGGTGCGTCATGACACCATGTGTCGACGACGCCGCGCTGGGCAGATTTGCCCGGCAGCAGCACGACTGGTTTGAGCGCGTCCGTAAGGGCTCGCTCAACCCGGACGAAGTGATGAAAGCGATCCAAGCGGTCATAGACCGCGGGTCGCTCTTCATCCCGCCGGAAGCCCAGCTGGCGCTCGTGCGCCAGCGCAACACCGAGTGCAGGTGGGGCTTCACCGACGCCGACTTCGCGGCGCTCGGCGAGCCGCCGAGCTGGCCCGATGACCCTCTCGGTGCCGTGCTGCTGGACGTCTCGTTAGACACAGTCCAGCAGACCTTTGAGCAGGCCTGGCATTTTGCCAGCGCCGTCCAGCCCGGAAGCTGGCGCTGGGACGCCGTGCTGTCAGACGAGAAGCATCTTCAGCTTCTGCCCGGCATCACTTTCCAGCGCGGTCTGCGCTGGCAAGTGATGGACCTCGCAGCCAACTGGGACAAGCAGAACGGCATTCGGCCGCTGGATGTCCGCGATCCGAAGGTCTCGCCCCACTCTTCCATCCTCTGGGCCGCGTCCTACTTCCCCAAGTGGGTGCAGACAATGGATGGCGAGAGCGTGCCGTTCGTCTGGCTGCCGGGCTACCAGCTAACGGTTCCGGGCCGCCGGCCCTGGTCTTTCGTGCCGTACCTGTTCTGGCACCGCGACTCCCGCCGAGTCGAGCTGTACGCGTTCTTTGCTGGCTATCGCCGCCGCGGTTGGGCTGTTCCTTCCCTTCGGGAGTGAGGCGCTTGGAACTCGGCACTTCGGAGCTCGGAATCCTCGGTTTTTGGACCTTGGATTTCGGGCTCTTTTTTTGTATAATGAATATGAGAAAGTAGGTTTATGAACTTAGTTTTTTTAACAAAAGCTAAGTCACCGAAATCTTGTCTATTTCGCAAAAGCTGTCAGAGTTTTTTTATCTTGTGATGAAAAAAGCGCGCAGCGCGACGGTAGAGCACTCCTTGTTTTTATCTTGGGACAAAGTTAATTAAATTTGTGTCTCGCATAAAATTCAGGATATTGGTGCGCCCGTATCCGGTGGTCTATAAGGATAAAAACAACTTATAGGGTTCCGGGCAACCAGCCCTGGTCTAACGTGCCGAACCTGAACTGGAACCGCAACAACCGCCAAGTCAAGCTGAACGCGAACTATGCTGACAATCGCAACCGCGATTGGGCTGTTCCTTCCCTTCGGGAATGCTTGCCAAAACAAAAAATCGCCGGCGAGGTCGTGCGACCTCGCCTGCGATTAAATATTATCTATGAAATGGACTTTATCCAGCCGCCAAGCATTTTGCCAATTTGATGAAGTTTTGACTGAAGTTGCAGATATGAATTATTAGTGAGACAATCGCAATCCTTAGCCAGCCGGATTAGGATTTTTAGTAAATCTAGCTTAATGCTCGTCTCTTGCAAATATCTTAGTTTTAAGGTTTTGTCTTTTATGCTGGAGCCCGTTAATGCTAATTCAATAATTGAAAGTAAATTATTGCCGCAAATCTGCCCTAAAGTATAACGTTCGCATTTTGGAAACTTTAAGCAAATTTGGTGCCATAATTTGTAGGTCTCATAAAGCGTATGGATAATTGGAATATCAATAATTCCGGGCAGCTTAGACTGCCGCTGGTTTCCGTTGGGGGGGGGGGATTAAAAGTAATAGTCATAACAATTTTAATTATAACAATAAAACTTTTTTTGAGCAAATTTGTTCTGTGGATAATTTATTTTTAGCTTGGCAAAAATTTTCTGCCGGCAAAAAATCGCGAGCTGATGTATTGAGTTACGAACGAAATTTAGAAGAAAATCTTTTTAATCTTCAGCAAGAGCTTGTGTCTCAAAAATATCAGCATTGTCCGTATGCTAAATTTATTATCCGCGACCCCAAAGAACGTTGCATTCATAAAGCCGAAGTAAAAGATCGAATAGTTCATCAGGCGATTTTTAATGTTATTGAACCGATTTTTGAGAGGCGATTTATTTTTGATAGTTTTTCCTGCCGGCTTGGCAAAGGCACTCATGCCGCCTCGCGACGTCTGCAAAATTTTTTAAGACAGGCCAGCCAAAACAATACTAAAACCGTTTATGCCCTAAAATGCGACATTAAAAAATTTTTTGATAGCGTTGATCAACAAATCCTTCTTAATCTTTTAAGCCGGCAAATTAAAGATGAAAAAACTTTGGAATTGGTCGCGCATATTATAAATAGTTTTTTCAAAACTCCAGGCAAGGGTTTGCCGCTCGGCAATCTTACTAGCCAATTATTTGCCAATATTTATCTTCACGAGTTTGATTTTTTTGTTAAGCATCTTTTAAAAGAAAAATGGTATTTGCGCTATTGCGATGATTTTATTATTCTAAGCTGTTTGCGTCAACACCTTTTAAATCTTATTTTTACTGTCAAAACATTTTTAGATAAACAGTTGAAATTAAGCATTCATCCTGATAAAATATCTATTAGAAGTTGGCATCAGGGGATTGATTTTGTCGGTTATGTCAATTTGCCTTATTGTATTGTTTTAAGAACAAAAACCAAGCGCCGAATAATTAAAAAAGTAAATGTTTCTAATCTTTCGTCTTATTTAGGACATTGCCAGCACGCTAATACCTTTAGATTAAAACAATTACTGCAGTTAAAATCTTATCAGAAAAGTTTTTATTAAAACTATGTCTGCCTACTCCCAAACCCTCGCCATCACTTTGCAAAAGCAGCCCGTCCGCGAGAATGACTGCTTTTTTACTTTTTATACGCGTGAAGCCGGCAAAGTCCGCGCCCTCGCTACCGGTGCAAAACGGATAAAAAGCAAACTGGCCGGACATCTTGAACCCTTTGGCGTCGTGCGAATTTCTATTGCCCATGGCTACTACCAAACTCGCCTCACTGCTGCGAGTCGCCAAAGTTATTTTAAAAACATCGCCCAAA
>CAYHQU010000075.1:0-1145 GCA_964358955.1 uncultured Gammaproteobacteria bacterium
CTGCGCCTCCGCCTCAATCTCTTCTTCCGTCGCCGCAATTTTATTTACTTCTGCAACCTTCCGCATCACTAACGCCCCCTTAACTCTTCTAACCGCCGCCGGCGCAAAATCTAAAAGTATTTCCGCCCGGCTCTTTTTTAGTTGCGTCAAATAATCATCAAACTTTAACCCCTGCGTCGCAATATTATACTCCAGCTCGTCAACCATTTTCTTCGCCTCGGTATTTATTAATAGCTCCGGAATATCCGTAAACTTGCTTTTCTCTAAAATTTTATCAATAATCTCTTCTTCTATCCGGTGCTCCTCTTTATGCTCCGCCTCATGCACTAAATTATTCTTTATTTCACTTTTTAGCTTTTCAACCGACTCAAACCCCTGCCCAAGCCCTTTTGCAAACTCGTCTGTCAGCTCCGGCAGCTCAATGCGGTAGACCGACAACATCTTAACTTTAAACTCAACTTCCCGCCCGGCTAAATTTTTCTGATGATATTCCTCGGGAAACTTAACTTTAAATTCTTTCTCCTCATTCTTTTTCATCCCGACCAAATTATCTTCAAAGCCCGGCACAAAATGCCCATCGCCTAAAATCATGGGAAAATTTTTCTGCTCCCCGCCTTCAAACGGAACTTTATCTAAATATCCTATAAAATTAATTATAACTTTATCGCTCTTTTTTGCCTCGCGTTCAACAATTATTTCTTTGCCCCGCATTTTTCTTAACTCATCAAGTGTCTTTAATACTTCATCATCCGAAACTTCAACCGCTTTTTTCTCAACTTTAATCTCGTCCAAATTCGCCAGCTCAACGCTCGGCATTAAGCTTAAAGTCGCTTTATACAAAACATCATTTCCCGGCGCTAACTTTTCAACTTCAATTTTCGGCGAGCCAACTGTAACTAACTTCTCCTGCTCAAGCGCCTGCAGCAACGTCTTTTGCACCGCCAACTCTAGCGCCTCCTCCCAAAGTTTTCCTTCGCCAACATTCTGCTTTATAATTTCATATGGCGCCTTGCCTTTCCGAAAACCTTTAATCTCCGTGCCTGCCGAAATTTCCAAAGCCGCCCGTTTTAAAAACGGCTCGTATTCCTCCTTAGTAATTGTAATTTTTAACTCCACCTCTCCGCGTGGCAGTTCTTTTTTTTCAA